>NZ_JAAVTO010000021.1 GCF_013185065.1 Adlercreutzia sp. ZJ473
GGCGGCGCGGGCGTGGGCGAGCCTCCCGCCGGCGCCGCGCCGGCGAGCGTCGACGCCCCCGCGGCGCCGTCCGCCTACGTGAAGATCTCCGACGGCTGCGACCGCTGGTGCTCGTACTGCGCCATCCCGCTCATCCGCGGGCGCTACCACAGCTTCCCCGCCGCCGACATCCGCGCAAGCGTCGCCGAGCACGTGGCCGCCGGCACGCGCGAGATCGTCCTGATCGCGCAGGACACGGGGCGCTGGGGCCAGGACTTCGACGAGCCGAGCACGCTCGCGCGCCTCATGGAGGACCTCGCCGAGGAGTTCCCCCACACGTGGCTTCGCGTCATGTACCTGCAGCCCGAGGGCGTGACCGACGAGCTGCTCGCGGTGATGGCGGGCCACGACAACGTCTGCTCGTATCTGGACATCCCGCTGCAGCACGTCGACGAGGCGCTCCTGCGCGCCATGAACCGCCGCGGGTCACGCGCACGGTTCGAGGCGCTCATCGAGCGCGTGCGCGCCGCCGTGCCCGACGTCACGCTGCGCACCACGCTCATCGCGGGCTTCCCCGGCGAGACGGACGAGCAGTTCGAGGACCTCTGCGACTTCGTGGCCGAGGCGCCCTTCGACTACGTGGGCGTGTTCGCCTACTCGCGCGAGGAGGGCACGCGCGCCTTCGACCTGCCCGACCAGGTTGACGAGGACGAGAAGGCCGACCGCGCCCAGCGCCTGCGCGACATCGCCGACGCGGCCTGCACCGCGCGCGTCGCCGAGCGCGCAGGCCGCACCGTGCGCGTGCTCGTGGAGGGCCGCGAGGAGGACGGGCAGCTCTTCGGGCGCGCCCAGTGCCAGGCGCCCGAGGTTGACGGGGTCACCTACCTCGACGCCGGAGAGGTGGGCAGCATCGTGGAGGTGCGCGTCGGCGACACCCTCATGTACGAGATGGAGGCGGAGTAGCGCATGCCCGAGAAGCTCTGGACACCTGCCAACGTCATCACGCTCACGCGCATCTGCCTCGTGCCGGTGTTCGTGCTCGTCCTCTTGAGCCCCTGGCCCGAGTGGCTCGGGCTCGACTTCGTCAGCACGCAGATGAAGTCGCTCATGGCGGCGGGGGTGTTCGTCCTCATCTCGTGCACTGACTGGATCGACGGCTACCTCGCGCGCAGCCGCGGCGAGGTCACCGACTTCGGCAAGTTCATGGACCCGCTCGCCGACAAGATCCTCGTGGCGGCGGCGCTGCTCGCGCTCGTGGAGCTCGGCGTGCTGCCGTCGTGGCCCGTGCTCATCATACTGGCGCGCGAGTTCATCGTCTCGGGCGTGCGCATGATCGCCGCCACGAAGGGCGAGGTCATCGCCGCGAGCTGGTACGGCAAGGCCAAGACGGTGTTCCAGATCATCGCCATCGTGCTGTTCCTCGTGAAGGACGGCCTGCATCCGGCCACGGTCGGCTCCGCGCTCGGCGACCCGCTGTACGTGCTGTCATGGCTCGTCATGCTGGTCGCCCTCGTGCTCACCATCGTGTCGATGCTCGACTACCTGTCGAAGGCGCGCCACCTCCTCGGCTTCGCGCCGGCGAAGGCCCGCGGGAAGGCGAAGGACGCAGCTGGAAGCGAAGCCGAGGACGGGCCCGAGGACGCGGCGAAGGGCACGGCGGAGGGCGCGGCGGGCCGGGAGGTGCCCTCGGCAGCCGAGCTCGACGCGCTCGTCCACGACCAGGCGCGCGCGGTGGTCGCCAAGGCGCTGGCGAGCGGCACGCGCCTGGCCACGGCCGAGAGCCTCACGGGCGGCATGATCTCGAGCGCGCTCACGTCGGTTCCTGGCAGCTCGGAAGTGGTGCGCGGCGGCGTGGTGAGCTACGTGAACGAGGTGAAGCACGGCGTCCTCGGCGTCGACGCGGGCGTGCTCGAGGCGCAGGGCGCGGTGTGCGCCGAGGTGGCCGAGGACATGGCGCGCGGGGCCCGGCGCACGCTCGGCGCCGACGTGGCCGTCGCCGTCACCGGCATCGCCGGCCCCGGGGGAGCCGAGGAGGGCAAGCCCGTGGGGACCGTCTGGTTCGGCCTCGCCTCCGAGGGCGAGGCGCGCTCCTGGACGCGCTGCTTCGAGGGGACGCGCGAGCAGGTCCGCCAGCAGACGGCCCTCGAGGCGCTTTGCGCCCTCGCGGGCGAGGCGTAGGGCGGCTTCACGCGGCGCGCTGTGCGTCATGCGCGGCGGCTCTGCCCGCCAGGACGCGGCGCGCTTTTGCTTGACGTGCGCCAGGTAGAGGCGACATGCAGGCGACCTCCCGCCGCTGCGTCATGCGCCTCAGGGCGCAGCCTCCTGCCGCATCCTGGCCAACTCCCCGCCATCACGCCGTCAGGCGGCGCCGCTATGCTGCAAGGCGTCAAGGCGCGCCCGCAGAACTTTCTCGGGAAAAAAAGGAAACCTCCTTGACCAACAAACAGGTGTTCGTATAATAGGCGTATACCGTTTCAAGACGAACAGCCTACGCCGCCGCACGCAAAGGAGCGCACATGAACCAAGACAAAGAGAAGATGCTCAAGCTCACGACCGACCAGATCGAGTCGAAGTTCGGCAAGGGCTCCATCATGAAGCTCGGCGAGGGCGGCGCGGACCTCAACATCGGCGTCATCCCCACCGGCGCGCTCCCGCTCGACGCGGCGCTCGGCATCGGCGGCGTGCCGCGCGGGCGCATCATCGAGATCTACGGCCCCGAGTCCAGCGGCAAGACCACGCTCGCGCTCCAGATCTTGGCGGAGGCCCAGGCCATGGGCGGCATCGTCGCCTTCATCGACGCCGAGCACGCGCTCGACCCCGTCTACGCCGCGCGCCTCGGCGTCGACATCGACGAGGTCCTCATCTCCCAGCCCGACACCGGCGAGCAGGCGCTCGAGATCTGCGACATGCTCGTGCGCTCAGGCGCCATCGACTGCGTGGTGATCGACTCGGTGGCGGCGCTCGTCCCGCGCGCCGAGATCGAGGGCGAGATGGGGGACACCACGGTCGGCCTGCAGGCGCGCCTCATGTCGCAGGCGCTGCGCAAGCTCGCCGGCTCGCTCTCCAAGTCGAACACCACGTGCATCTTCATCAACCAGCTGCGCGAGAAGATCGGCGTCATGTTCGGCAACCCCGAGACCACCACGGGCGGCCGCGCGCTCAAGTTCTTCGCGAGCGTGCGCATCGACATCCGCCGCATCGACTCCATCAAGCAGAGCGGCGAGATCGTCGGCAACCGCGTGCGCGCCAAGGTCGTCAAGAACAAGGTGGCGCCGCCGTTCCGCCAGGCGGAGTTCGACCTCATGTACGGCGAGGGCATCTCGCGCGAGGGCTGCATCATCGACATGGCCGTCGAGTGCGGCGTCGCGAAGAAGAGCGGCGCGTGGTACACCTACGGCGAGGAGCGCCTCGGCCAGGGGCGCGAGGCGGCGAAGAACACCCTGCGGGAGAACCCCGACATGCGCGACGAGATCGAGCGCAAGGTGCGCGAGGCGTTCGACATCCCGGTCCTCGACCAGAACCTCGGCGAGGACGCGGCCACGCCGCTCCCGAAAGACGGCAAGCGGAAGTAGCGCGCGCCCATGTCGTCGAAGAGCAGCGTGATCGAGCAGCTGAGAGGCAGCATAGCCGCCATCGAAGGCGGGGGAGCGGGCGGGGGGCGGGCGCCGCGCCCCGCCCGCTCCCCGAAAGCCGCACGCCACCCTGCGGGGCGTGCGAGCTTCGCAGCCGCCGCGCCTTCCTCGACGCCGACAAGCCCTGCGGGCTCTGGGGCAGCTCACGTCAGCTCCGCCGAGCCGAACGCCCTCGAGGAGCAGGCTGACGAGGCGTATCAGAAGGTCCTGCGCTGCGTGAGCGTGCGCGAGCAGTCCACGGCGCGCATGCGCGACAAGCTCATGCGCGCCGGCTTCGCCCCCGAGGCGGCCGACCGCGCGATCGAGCGCGCCTGCCGCGTCGGCGCGCTCGACGACGCCCGCTACGCCGAGGCGCTCGTGCGCGCCACGCTCGCCGCCGGCAAGGGCCTGCGCTTCGCCGAGGCGGAGATCGAGGAGCTCGGCATAGACGTCAACTCCCTCGACGCCTACCGCGACCACCTTGACGCAGGCGATGGCGACGAGGTGGCCCGCGCGCTCGCCGCCATCAGGGCGCGCCCGCCGCGCGCCAAGAACAAGCGCGAGGCGGCCTTCCGACGCTGCGTCGCGAAGGGCTTCTCCTCGGACGTCGCGACCTCCGCTGCGAGGATATGGTGTGAGGAAGGATAATCCGTTCGCATTTGCTCAGGCGAAACGGCGCCTTGATGCGGTATACTTGATTCTTGCTTTGAGCGATACGTACCCGATGGGTATTTGCCTATAGATATAACTTCATAGTGAGTCTATCCTGTCGTGCCTATTGCTCATGTCGGCTTGTTGCCGGCATTTTTTGTTGACTGACCACCTTAAAGACGTAACCAACTCAGACGAAAGGGGGAGCACATGATCGAGATGATCCTGCTCATTGTCGGCGTCGCCGTCGGCATCGCTCTCGGTATCGTCGTTGCGCGCTTCATCGCAAACTCTTCCACGAAGAAGGCCGCCGACGAGGCAGCCTCGCTCACGAAAAAGGCTGCTGATGAGGCGTCTGCGCTTGTCGAAGACGCGAAGCGACAGGCGGAGAACATGCGCCGCGAGGCCGACATCGAGGCTAAGGACAAGGCGATCCAGTACAAGCAGCGCGTTGACGACGAGAACAAGGAGCGCCTGCGCGAGGTGCGCGCGGCCGAGAACCGCGTGTCGCAGCGCGAGGAGTCGCTCGACCGCCGCGTCGAGACGCTTGACGCGCGCGAGCACCAGCTCTCGTCCCTCCAGGGCCAGATCGACCGCCGCGAGCGCGACCTTGACGCCGCCGAGGTGGAGATGGGCCGCCGCCTCGAGCGCGTGGCGGGCATGACGCCGCAGGAGGCGAAGGCCGAGATGCTCGACGCCCTGCGTGACGAGGTCACCCACGAGTCCGCCGCCATCATCCGCGACGCGGAGACGCGCACCAAGGCCGAGGCCGACAAGAAGGCGCGCATGATCCTGAGCCTCGCGATCCAGCGCGTGGCCGCCGACCACTCGGCCGAGAACACGGTGTCCACCATCCACATCCCGTCGGATGACCTCAAGGGCCGCATCATCGGCCGCGAGGGGCGCAACATCCGCTCGTTCGAGCAGCTCACCGGCACGAACCTCATCATCGACGACACGCCGGAGTGCGTGACCATCTCGTGCTTCGACCCGGTCCGCCGCGAGATCGGCCGCGTCACCATGGAGAACCTCGTCGCCGACGGGCGCATCCACCCCGCGCGCATCGAGGAGATGTACGGCAAGGCCGTCTCCTTCGTGAACCAGCGCGTCCAGGAGGCGGGCGAGCAGGCCGTGTTCGACACCGGCATCCACGACTTGGACCCCGAGCTCGTGCGCACGCTCGGCCGCTTGCGCTACCGCACCTCCTACGGGCAGAACGTGCTCAACCACTCGCTCGAGGTGGCCTACCTCGCAGGCGTCATGGCCTCCGAGCTCGGGCTCGACCCCATCCCCGCCAAGCGCGCGGGCCTTCTGCATGACCTCGGCAAGGCGGTCGACCACGAGGTCGAGGGCAGCCACGCCGTCATCGGCGCCGACCTCGCGCGCCGCTTCGGCGAGCGGGCCGAGATCGTGCACGCCATCGAGGCGCACCACGCCGACGTCGAGCCCAACACCATCCTCGACGTGCTCATCCAGGCGGCCGACGCCGTCTCCGCCGCGCGCCCCGGCGCCCGCAAGGAGACGCTCGACGCCTACATCAAGCGCCTCGAGAAGCTCGAGGAGATCGCCAACGCGCACGAGGGCGTCGAGCGCACCTACGCCATCCAGGCCGGCCGCGAGGTGCGCGTCATGGTGAAGCCCGAGGTGGTCGACGAGGCGCAGGCCGTCGTCCTCGCGCATGATATCGCCCACCAGATCGAGAGCGAGATGCAGTACCCCGGTCAGGTGAAGGTCGTGGTGATCCGCGAGAGCCGCGCCGTCGACTACGCAAAGTAACATGAGCGAGAACGCGCTGACCACGTTCGTGGAGTCAGTGTGCGGCGATAGCCACCTCCGCGTCGAGCAGGACTTCGGGGGTGGCTACGTTCGTCTTCGGAGCACCGAGGCCGAGAAGCGCCAGGCCGCCCAGGACATCCGCTCGACCGAGGACATCGTGATCGAGCTTCTGCGCAACGCCCGCGACGCCGGCGCGCGCCACGTGTTCGTCGTCGCTCAGCGCGACGACGTGACGCGCACGCTCACCGTGATCGACGACGGCTGCGGCATCCCCGAGAGCATGCGCGCGCGGGTGTTCGAACCGCGCGTCACCTCGAAGCTCGAGACGGCCCACATGGACAAGTGGGGCATGCACGGGCGCGGCATGGCGCTCTACTCCGTCTCCGTGAACGCCGAGGAAGCCTACGTCGCCGCCTCAGACGAGGGCGCCGGCACCTCCCTCGTCATCAGGACGAACCTGAAGAAGCTCAAGGAGAAGACCGACCAGTCGACGTTTCCCCGCTTCGAGGTGCGTGACGGCGTGCACGCCATGCGCGGGCCCCGCAACATCGTGCGCACCGCCGCCGAGTTCGCGCTCGAGCACCGCCGGGAGTGCAGCGTCTACTGCGGCTCGGCCACCGAGATCGCAGCTACCCTGTACGAGTACGGCCGCGCGACCACCTCGCTCGCCGAGCGCACCTTCGCCTCGGACGACCTTGCGCTCGCGAAGCGCCTCGCCTGCGCGACCGACCCGGCCGCCTTCGCCCAGATCGCCGCTGACCTGGGCCTGCCGATGTCGGAGCGCTCGGCGCGCCGCATCGTCGACGGCGCCATCAAAGGCACGCCGTCGCTGCTCGAGCGCCTGCAGGCCGAGAGCTTCCCCGCAGATGCGCCTGCCCGCGCTAAATCCGCAAGCGCGCGCGACAGGCGCGGCCTCAAGCTCGCCGAGCCCGACGCCGCGCTTCTGCGCGATGCCGCGCGCAGCGCCTTCGCCGACGTCGCGCGGCGCTACTACCTCGAGCCTGACGTCGAGCCGCGCGTCCGCGTGACGCAAGAGGCCATCACCATCACCATCCCCGTGGAAAAGCTCTCCTAGCTGCGCCGCATCTGTTGCGTACAAGTGTCTCATCAGATAGAATATGTGTTTGTGCTCACAAGCGGCATCACAAGACATGCGGCAGGGCGCACGCTGAACGCACCATACCCGGAGCATCGAACGAACAAGGAACGCACGTGTCGACAGAACAAAAACCCGAGATCGGGTGCCTCAAGGTATCATCCAAGTCATCTCCCGCCTCCGTCGCCGGCGCCATCGCCGGCATGATAAAGGACGGCGTCGTCGTCGAGATCCAGGCGGTGGGCGCCGGCGCGGTCAACCAGGCGGTGAAGGCCATCGCCATCTCCCGCGGCTTCCTCTCGCCCATCGGCATCGAGATCGTGTGCGTGCCCTCCTTCGCCGACATCGTGATCGACGGCGAGTACCGCACGGCCATCCGCTTCGCCGTCGAGCCGCGCTCCATCCGCGGCGGCGCGCGCACGCCTGACGCCGCGCGCGACTAGAGGCCGCCCATGTCAACCTTCTTCGGCCTCACCTTCTGCGTCCACACCTTCGGGTGCCAGATGAACAAGCACGACTCCGAGCGCATCTCCGGCATGCTCGAGGGGCTCGGCGCCACGTCCGTCGCCACCATCGAGGAGGCCGACATCGTCGTCTTCATGACGTGCTGCGTGCGCGAGGCGGCTGACGTGCGCCTCTACGGGCAGGTGGCCTCCTTGAAGAACGTGGCCCTGCGCCCGCAGACGCCGCTGTCCAAGCGCATCGTCGCCGTGGGCGGCTGCATCGGCCAGCGCGACGGCGAGAAGCTCACGCGCGACCTGCCGCACCTCGACGTGGTGTTCGGCACGCACAACCTCGGCTCGCTCCCCGCGCTGCTCATGGCGACCATCGACGAGGGCGGACATCAGGTGGAGGTTCTCGACGCGTCGAGCTCCTTTCCCACCGAGCTGCCGAGCTCGCGCGAGCTTGCGTGGGCGGCGTGGCTGCCCATCACCATCGGCTGCGACAACTTCTGCTCCTACTGCATCGTCCCGTACGTGCGCGGACGCGAGAAGTCGCGCCCGCTCGAGGACATCGCGGCCGAGGCGCGCGGCTACGTCGCGGCCGGCGTGAAGGAGATCACCCTGCTCGGGCAGAACGTCAACTCCTACGGGCGCGACCTCTACGGCGCGCCGCGCTTCGCCGATGTGCTCGACGCCGTCGACGCCGCGGGCATCGAGCGCCTGCGCTTCGCCACGAGCCACCCGAAGGACCTGACCGACGAGGTGATCGAGCGCTTCGCCACGCTCCGCTCGCTGCAGCCCGCGCTCCACCTGCCCGTGCAGTCGGGCTCGAACCGCATCCTTGCGGCCATGAACCGCCGCTACACGCGCGAGCACTACCTCGACCTCATCGAGAAGCTGCGCGCGGCCCGCCCCGACATCGCCCTGTCGACCGACGTCATCGTGGGCTTTCCCGGCGAGACGGCCGAGGACTTCGAGGACACCTACCGCATCGTCGAGGAGGTGGGCTACCACCAGGTGTTCACGTTCATCTACTCGAAGCGCGAGGGCACTCCGGCGGCCCAGATGGTCGACGACACGCCGCGTGAGGTGATCCAGGAGCGCTTCGACCGCCTGGTCGACCTGGTGCAGCGCAAGGCGTTCGAGCTCAACCAGCCCGAGGCGGGCAGGACGGTTCCCGTGCTCGTCGAAGGCGCGTCGAAGCGCGACGCGTCCATCCTCATGGGCAAGAGCCCCAAGAACCAGACCGTGCACGCGCGCATCCCGCAAGGCGTGCGCATCGAGGACCTCGCCGGCACCATCGTGAACGTGCGCGTCGACGAGGCCCGCACGTGGTACCTGTCGGGCGAGATCGCGTAAGCGGAGAGCATGACGCGCTTGAGCCTGCCCGCACCCGTCATCGGCATCGTCGGCCCCACGGCGTCGGGCAAGTCCGACCTCGCCCAGGCCATCGCGCTGCGCGTCGGGGGAGAGGTGGTGAGCGCCGACTCCATGCAGGTGTACCGCGGCATGGACATCGGCACGGGCAAGGTCGCGCCCTCCGGGCGCGTGGTCCCGCATCACGGGCTTGACCTGGTCAACCCTGGCGAGCCCTACTCCGCGGCGCTCTTCCAGGCGTATGCGCGCGCCTGCTTCGCCGACATCGCGCAGCGCGGGCGGCGCCCGGTGCTCGCAGGCGGCACGGGGCTCTACGTGCGCGCGGCGGTTGACGACTACGACTTCCCGCAAGGCGAGCAGGTGGGCAACCCCGTGCGGGAGCGCTACACGCGCCTCGCCGAGGAGGAGGGGCCGCAGGCGCTCTGGGAGCTTCTGCGCGAGCGCGACCCCCGAAGCGCCGCCGTCGTGCACCCGAACAACGTGCGCCGCGTGGTGCGCGCCTTCGAGCTGCTCGAGGAGGGCATGAGCTACGCCGAGCAGAAGGAGAACCTCGGCAAGATCGAGGCCGCCGTGCCCGTCGTGCTCATCGGCCTGGCCGTCGACCCCGACGTCCTCAAGGATCGCATCGACCGCCGCGTCGAGGACATGGTGGCGCGAGGGCTCGTCGAGGAGGTAAAGAATTTGTTAAACCAGGGCTTCCGCGCGGGCATCACCGCGCCGCAGGCCATAGGATACAAGGAGGTCGTCGCGGCCCTCGACGACACGTGCACGCTCGACGAGGCCGTCGAGCGCATCAAGGTGGCCACGCGGCGCTACGCCAAGCGCCAGCGCACGTGGTTTCGCAAGGACGAGCGCATCCGCTGGATCAACGCCGACGACTTCGACGCCGACGCGCTCGCCGAGGAGGCCCTCGCGCTCATACGCGACGCCGACGCGGCCTTCGAGGCGCAGCGGGCAGGGGAGCGGCGCTCATGAGCATCTGGACGACGCAATCAAGGAAGCAGGGAATGGAACTCAACTTCGCCAAACTCCACGGGCTGGGAAACGACTTCGTGTTCATCGACGACTTCAGCCGCGAGCTCGAGCTTACGGCCGGGCAGGTGCGCTGGCTGTGCGACCGGCACTTCGGCATCGGAGGCGACGGCGTCATCCTCGCGCGCCCCTCCGCGAACCCCGCCTGCGCCGCGTACATGCACTACATCAACTCGGACGGCACGCTCGCCCAGATGTGCGGGAACGGCGTGCGCTGCTTCGCCAAGTTCCTCGTGGACCGCGGCTTCGTGAACGCGCAGGACGGCGCGTTCGTCGCCGACACGCTCGCCGGCCCGCGGCCCATAAGCTTCACGACCGACGAGGCGGGGCTCCTGACGAGCGCGACGGTCGACATGGGCCGCCCCGTGCTCGATCCCGCGGAGGTGCCCGTGGACGCGCCGGCGAACGCCGCGTCTGACCAAGGCGCCGCGTTCGTGAAGGAGCTTCCCCTCGAGTCCCTGTGGGGTGCGTTTCGCTTCACGTGCGTGTCGATGGGCAACCCGCACGCGATCTGCTTCGTCGACAGCTGGGACGAGGTGCCCGACGCGCTGTTCGCCGATCCGGCTGAGAAGTCGCTCGAGGCGCTCGACCTTGACGCCGTGGGGGCCTTCTTCGAGCGCCACGAGGCGTTCCCCGAGAAGGTCAACGTCGAGTTCGCCGTCATCGCGGATGACGGGATTCACATGCGCGTGTTCGAGCGCGGCTGCGGCGAGACGCTCGCGTGCGGCACGGGCGCGTGCGCGACGAACGTCGCCGCCTTCCTCACCGGGCGCGCAACCCGCGAGAACGACCTCGTCCTGCGCGGCGGCACGCTTCACGTCCGCTGGGCCGACGACGGCCACGTGATGATGACGGGGCCTGCCGCCGAGAGCTTCGCCGGCACGGTCGAGCTGCCGGTTGAGCTGCCCCGGCTCTCGACCGGCGCGTGACGGCGCGCAGCAAGGAGCCTTACCGTGTCTGAATTCGAACCCGTCATCTACCGCGGCCCCGTCACTACCTCGGAGGAGCGCCGCGAGCGCGCCGTCCTCGTCGGCGTCGACCGCCCGGGCCTTGCCTGGCCGCTCTCCTCCTCGCTCGCCGAGCTCGAGCGCCTTGCCGACACCGCCGGCGCCGATGTGGTGGCCACCACCACGCAGAAGCTCGACGCCCTCAACCCGCGCACGTTCGTGGGAAGCGGCAAAGCCGCGGAAATCGCCGACCTCGCGCGCGCCCACAGCGCCGACCTGGTCATATTCGACGACGAGCTCACGCCCTCGCAGCAGTCGAACCTCGAGCACATCGTTGACAAAGACGTCAAGGTGATCGACCGCACGGCGCTCATCCTCGACATATTCGCCCTGCACGCCACCAGCCGCGAGGGGCGCCTGCAGGTGAGGCTCGCGCAGAACCAGTACCTCTACCCGCGCCTGCGCGGCATGTGGGCGCATCTGGCCTCGAACCGCATGGGCGGCGGCGTGGGGTCGCGCTTCGGCGAAGGCGAGAGCCAGCTCGAGGTTGACCGCCGCATGGTGCGCAAGCGCATCACCTCGATCAAGCGCGAGCTCGCCCATCTGGGGGAGGTGCGCGCGCTGCAGCGCGAGAGCCGGTACGCGAGCGGCATGTTCAAGGTGGCGCTCGCCGGATACACCAACGCCGGCAAGTCGAGCCTCATCAACCGCCTCACGAACGCCGACGTGCTCAGCTACGACAAGCTCTTCGCCACGCTCGACTCCACCACTCGCAAGTTCGAGCTTCCCGAGGGACGCGAGATCACCGTCACCGACACGGTGGGCTTCATCCAGAAGCTCCCCACCACGCTCGTGGAGGCGTTCAAGTCGACGCTCGACGAGATCACGGGCGCTGACCTCATCCTGCACGTGATCGACGCCTCGTCGCCCGAGTTCGATGGGCAGACCGAGGCCGTGCGCGAGGTGCTCGGCCAGATCGGCGCCCAGGGCATCCCCTGCATCGAGGTGTTCAACAAGGCGGACCTCCTCGCTGACGAGGAGCGCGCAGGCCTTGCCGCCCGCTACCCGTTCGCCCAGGTGGTGTCCGCCCATACCGGCTTCGGCATCGAGGAGCTCGTGCGGCGCATCAGCGCTGCCGCTGCCGCGTCCGACGTGCACATGGAGGTGCTCATCCCCTACGCGAAAGGCTCGCTCGTCGCGCTTGCGCACGAGCGCTGCCACCTCATAGGGGAGGCGCATGAGGAAGAGGGGACGCGCCTCACCATGCTCGTCCCGCCGAGCTACGCCGACACGTTCGCCCCCTACCGCGTCAAGCGGGAAGGGGAGGGGGCCGAGACGCCGAAGGCTGCGCGGCCATGAGCTGTAAGGCGGGTGCGCTTTCGAGATGCGCTCGCCCGCCTTACAGCCTGCGGAACACCGCCACGACCTTGCCCGCGATGGAGCAGTCGCTCACGATGATGGGATCCATGCTGGAGTTCTCAGGCTGCAGCCTGATGTGGTCCTTCTCCTTGTAGAAGCGCTTGACCGTGGCGCCGTCGTCGACGATGGCCACGACGATGTCCCCGTTGTTGGCGACGGGCTGCTCCTTCACCACGACGTAGTCGCCGTCGTTGATGCCGATCTCGATCATGGAGTCACCCCGCACCGAGAGGAGGAACGACGGCGCGTCCCCCACGATGTCCGTGGGCAGCGTGATGGTGTCGGTTATGTTCTCCTGTGCGAGGATGGGCGTGCCGGCCGCCACGTCACCCACGAGGGGAACGTCGACGACCTTGCCGAAGCTCGGCGTGATGATGTTGGTGGCCTCGTCCTCGAGCGGATAGGTGAGCGCGATGGAACGCGACTTCAGCGGGTCGCGCTTGATGTAGCCCTTCTCCTCAAGCGCCTTCAGGTGCACGTGGACGGTGGAAGGGGAGGAGAGGCCCAGGGTCTGGCACACCTCGCGGACCGTGGGGCCATAGCCCTTTTCCCGAATACAATCCTCGATGCAGCTGAGCACTGCCTGTTGGCGTTTCGTGATCTTCTGTGCCATGGCTTTTCCTTCCTTCGCGAACAAATGTTTTAAAAAGGTATTGACATGAACTTTTGTTCGACCTATTATATCCACGAACAAAGGTTCTACGCAAGACCTGGAGGGAAGAAAAATGAAGAATCTTGAGATGAACTACCCTGTGGAAGGCACATCCGCTCTTCGTTTGGCCCCTGAGAGCACGCCCGTGCGCTGTGCGCGCATCATCAGCTTTCCCGGAAAAGGCGACGGGGCCATGCCTCGCGAGGCGTCCGCGGCCTCAGACCCCGCGCAAGCTGCGGGCTCGCTCGCCGGGCTTCCGTTCAACCGGTTCACGCGCACCCAGGTGATCGTCGCCTTCACGGCGGGCATCCTCATGAGCGTCGCCGCGCTCGTCCTCTAGCGGCCAGCATCCTTATTTCGTGCAGATGGACGCCGTCTGCACTGCATGCGGTATGATGGAGCGCAAACGAGCTTAAGGAGCGCCATGTACTGCCCATCATGCGGATACGCTGAGTCAAAGGTCGTTGACTCCCGGTCAGCTGAAGAAGGAGCGTCTATTCGCCGTCGGCGCGAGTGCCTTGCGTGCGCGCATCGCTTCACCACCTACGAGCGCCTCGGCGAGAACCCCATCATCATCATCAAGTCCGACGGCTCATCTGAGGCGTTCGACCGCCAGAAGCTCATGCGCGGCCTGCTCATCGCCTGCGCGAAGCGCCCCATCTCACCCGAGCAGATCGACGGGCTCATCTCGGGCATCGAGGGCGACCTGAGATCCTCGCCGCGCACTGAGACGCGCTCGAAGGACCTCGGCGACATGGTCCTCGCGCGCCTCGCGAACCTCGACGACGTCGCCTACATCCGCTTCGCCAGCGTGTACAAGGACTTCCAGAGCATCGAGGAGTTCGCCCAAGCCCTCAAGGAAATGAATGCGTAGGTGCGCCATGTCGCTTAAAGTGCCCTTTCTCATGACTGACGCTGAAATCGAACGTCCGTCCTATTCCTATGAAGGTGACGCGGGGCTTGACCTGCGCGCGACGCACGCCGCCGTGCTCGAGCCCTTCGAGCGCGCGACGATCAGCTGCGGCTTTGCGCTCGCCATTCCCGAGGGCTACGCCGGGCTCGTCATCCCGCGCAGCGGGCTTGCGGCGAAGCACGGCATCTCGGTCGTCAACGGGCCGGGACTCATCGACAGCGGCTATCGCGGCGAGGTCAAGGTCATCCTCGTCAACCTCGACGCACACGAGGCGTTTCACATCGAGCCTGGAGACCGCATCGCGCAGCTCGTGATCGTCGCCGTTCCAGCCGTCTCGCTCGAGGGCGCAGAGAGCCTTCCGGCAAGCGAGCGCGGAGAAGGCGGTTTCGGGAGCAGCGGACGCTAGATTTCCACGACTCAGAGGTCAGGGGAAGGCAAAACGGGGCCTTAGAGCGGCTCTCAGCGCCTCGTAGATAAAACACCAGGTCAGAAGCTTACTTTTCAGAAAAGAGAACACCTGTGGACGAAAACCAGCGCAAAGAGGACAACCAGGCAGGCGAAAACCCGATGCAGCCGCCGACGCTTGGAAGAACGGCGCAGCTCAAGTCAGCCCAGTCGCTCGTCACCTTCGGCATCATCGCAGGCCCAGTCTCCATGCTGCTCGGCGGCGTGCTGGTCAGCTCGATCGCACTTGCGTGCTCCATCATCGCGTACGTGAAGGTGCGCGGTGTCATCAGCTCCGAGGAGTCCATAGACGCCACAGCCCGCGCGATCCAGCGACAGGCCCTCGTGGCCTTGGCCGTCAGCGCCGTGGCGCTCGTGTTCAACGCGATCTACCTGGTCATCATGATGCCGAGCATCATCGAGGCCGTCAGCTCGGGCGATCTCTCGACGATGTTCGACTTCGGCAACATGCCCGGCCAGCAGACGCCTCCCGCAGAAACCTCCTCGATCTGGGGCTAACTTTAAACGCCCCTGCGAGGGCTATGCGAGCAAGGCGAGATTCCCAGCCCACAAGCAGCCCCTGGATCACTACCTGCGTATGATACAAATTATTGATAACATATGTTATGTAAAGTAATGCAATAAGTACTTATCATATGGAGGAAGAAGCTGCCCTTCCAAGTTTTATTCCGTTTGGGAAGGAGTACTACCTGGCGGGCGGATCATGCGTCAAACGAGGCCCCCGACGCCGCGCCTCGGAGGGAGTGAGGCACGATGCCGGGGGCCAGTTGAAGAGGGCTCGCCTTGTTCGGGTCAACCTTGCCTTGATTCGCCTTGGTTGACCCTAACTTGCCCAAGCGCGATCAGACTGTTCTGTTTGAGCGCGCTCTGCCCTGAGCTTCTTTAAGTAGACCTAGACGCTAGGCGCCGTAGTTGATGATGCCGTTCACCTCGTCTTCGGACATCTTGTAGCCGAAGAAGTGCTCGTAGAAGTACGTGATGTCCTCAGCGAGCTCAGCTTCGGAGTACAAGTCGGGGTACAGCTTGTTCATCGCCCACATGACGGTGAGCGGCTGCTCGACCGTGCGGTTGCCCCACACATGCGCCACCGTCGGGACGGCGTACACGCGCTCGTCTTGGATAGCGGGGATGTTCTGCAGGTTAGCGTCAGCGAGGATGTCGCCCACCTTCACGTTCGACGAGAAGATGACCTCGGGCTGCCAGCTGAGCAGGTCCTCCATGGTGTATTCCAGCGAGTTCTTGACGTGGGCCTCCTTCGTCACGCTGTCCCCGCCCGCAGCGTCGATCCACCACTCGGAGATGATGTGGGGGTTCGTCAGCGACGTGACGTCTCCGTAGAGCGTCTTGATGCGATCAGCCTCGGCAAGCCCGCTGGTCAGCGACTCCGCCTTGCCGACCATCGTGTCAAAGTAGTCGTTGTAGTCCTGTGCGCGATCGGGGACGTTGAGAGCCTCCCCCATCAAGGTGACGGCCTCCTTCACGTCCTCGACGTCGTTCCATTTCAAGACGATGCAGGCGAGTCCGTTTTCCTCCAGCTGCTGCGCCGTCTCCTCGGTCATGGTGATGCAGAGGTCGGGGTTCACGGTGAGCGTCTTCTCGATGTCGACGCCGTCGGCCGTCTCAAGCACCTCCCCTTCTTTGATCTGCGGCGCGAACTTGTACTGCATGGCCCACTTGTCGTTCTTCGTGAAGTTCGCCGGCATCTCGTTCACGATCGCATCGCCTTTGCCCATGCACTCGACGAAGGCGTTCAGCACCCCTACCGACCCGAACGTGGCGATGCTGTCAACTTCAGCGGGAATCTCAACCGTCCTGTTCGCCATGTCGGTGACGATGCGCGTCGTCGGAGCCTCAGCGGCCGAGCTGCTGCTCTCGCCCGCCGTCCCCGGCTCACTTGACGCGCAGCCGGCGAGCGCAAGGCACGCGAGCGCTGCTGCCAGCAGCATCGAGAGCGCCGTGCCGGCGACCTTTCGCATGTTTCGTTTTGCCATAGCTTCGAAGTCCTTTCTCTTCTGTCTTTCAAGCCCTTTCAAAGCTCGCATCGAGCTCTTGGCTTCCTTCGGCATCAGCTTGCACGCGGGCGTAGACCGTCTCGTCAAGCAGGGGGATGCACGTCTTGACCACGAGGCCTCCCACGAACGTTCCGCCCACGTGAACCGGCGTGTCGTACAGGTTGGTCAACGACTCGCTGGTCACAATGTCGTCGGGCGGGCCGACGTCGACGAGCGCGCCGCCCTTCATCAGCGCCGCCTTCGTGCACGCCAGGAAGGCATGGTCGGGGTAGTGCGAGGTCATGAGGATGCCCAGGCCCTGCCCTGCCAGGTACTTGAGGGCCGTGAGGATCTTGACCTGGTTGTGGTAGTCGAGGTTGGCGGTGGGCTCATCCATGACCAGCAGCCGCGCGTCTTGGGCGAGCGCCCGCGCGACGAGCACCATCTGGCGCTCCCCTCCCGACATCTCCTGGTAGCGGCACTCAGCCAAGTGCGCTATCTGCAGGCGCTCCATGGCCTCGTCAACCACCTGCATGTCGCGCGCCGTATGGCTGGCGCCAGTTGCAAGATGCGCCACGCGCCCCATGAGCACCACCTCGCGCGCCGTGTAGGGAAACGCGATGCTCGTCGACTGCGGCACGTAGGCCAGGTAGCGGGCGCGCCTCTCGAGGCGCATCCTCGTCACGTCCTCGCCGTCAACGAGGATGCGCCCGCCATCCGGCTTCTCAAACCCGAGCAGGCAGCGCAGAAGCGTCGTCTTCCCCGTTCCGTTCGACCCCAGAAGGCACAGTATCTCGCCACGGTCAATGCTGAAGCTGACGCCCTTCAGCACTTCCCTGCCCCGACGATACGAGAACCTCAAGTTGCTGACGTCGAGCATCACACCCACTCCTTCCGCGTGCGGATGAGGAGGAACACGAACATCGGCGTGCCGATGAGCGCCGTGAGCACGCCTAGGGGCAAATCGGAGAACGAGGAGCGCACTATGTCGTCGATGAGCAGCAAGAAGATGCCGCCGGCGAGAAACGAGCTTCCCAGCAGCTTGGAGAACGACGCGCCCGTTATCGTGCGGGCGATATGGGGAACCACCATGCCGATCCAGCCGATGATGCCCGCAACGGAGACCGCGCATGCGGTCATGAGGGTGGAGGCCACGATGACGACGCCCTTGACCACGTTGACGTTGACCCCCATGGACCGCGCCTCGTCCTCCCCCGCGGCCAGGACGTCGATCTTGTTGCGAAACGCGAACAGCAGGGCCAGCGACAGCACGACGGCGGGCAACATGAGGACAAGGTCGGCGTTGTCCCCTTTGTTCAAGCTCCCCATCAGCCAAAACGTGATCGACGGAAGCACGCTGTCAGTATCGGCCACCGTCTTCACGATGGAGATGAGCGCTTGGAAGAAGCTGGACGTCACCACGCCCGCCAGCACGAGCACCGTGAGGTTCTGCCGGCCCAGCACCGCGCCGATGACGTAGGCGAGCAGCACGGCCACCGAGCCGCCGACGAAGGCGGCGAGCTGGATCTGCCACCAGGTGCACCCGTTGAGCATGGCGAGCGCCGCGCCGAAGCCCGCGCCTGCCGACACTCCCAAGATGTCCGAGGACACCATGGGGTTCTTGAACACCGTCTGATACGACGCCCCCGACACCGCCAGCGCACCGCCGATCAACACCGAGAGCGTGATCTGCGGAAAGCGGACGCCGAGCATGATCTGGTCGGTCACGGCAGACCAATACGGCTCGATCCCCGTCAGGCGCGAGAGCAGGACGTCGACCACGAGCGACACAGACGCGTCGACGCTGCCGATGACGAACGAGCACAGGTAGACGACGACCAGCGTCGCCGCCAAGAGGCCCATCTTCACCCAGAAACGCCGATCGCGCATCCTCATCGGCTCGCCCTCCCTTGCGCCGAGGTGCCCAGCATCTCCACCGCAAGCTCGCTTCCCGCCGCAAGGCTGCTTCCCGGCGCCAGGGCGCACCAGGCGTTGACTGCCCGCACGTTCTGGGCGAGCGACGTCGCGCGGGAGGGCACGCCGACATGCAGCCTGCCGTCACGCTCCTCGGCAACCAGGCGAACCAGATACTCGAGCTGCGGGCGCGCCGCGAGCGGGACGTCGAGCACGGCGTCTCGCGTCATGCGCTGAGGCACCTCCTGGCCCTGGTAGAAGCATATGAGCGCCTGGAGGAGCCAGTCGCAGGCCAGCCATGCGGCCATCATGGGGCCGGGAACGTTGAGCGCCGGCTTTCCGTCGATGACGGCAAGGCCCACGGGGCGCCCGGGAACCGCCTTGATGCCATGCGAGAAGTACGAGGCGCGCTCCTGCAGAAGCTGGGCGCAGAAGTCCTCGGAGCCGCGCGAGGAGCCGCCGTTCACCAGGACGATGTCGCAGTCCGCCACAAGCTCGTCGATCGCTGCGCCGAGGAGCGCCTCGTCGTCGGCGACGATGGGGTGCTCGACGAGGCAGGCGCCCCATTGCTGCACGAACCCCCTGATCATGAGACCGTTGCTTTGAATGGTCTTGCCGCGGGCGGGTCGCGTGCCCACTGCCACGAGCTCGCTTCCCGTGGGAAGGTAGCCGATGCGCAGCTTGCGCCTCACCTCCACCGCGTCAAAGCCGGCGGCGGCGAGCAGCGCTACGTCCTCGGGACGCAGCACGGTTCCCTCAGCGCAGAGGAGCTCGCCTTCCGCAAGCTGGGACCCTGCGGCGCGAACGCCATCACCCGGCTCGACTCCCTTGACGTCGGCGAGCGAGAGGGTCCCGTCCGGCAAGGCCCCCACCTTCTCGATGGCGATCACCGCGTCAAACTCGTCGGGGAAGTCATCTCCCGTGTCGGCGCGCGCGAAGTCAACGCCCAGCTTCCACGATGACGCATCAGGCATGCCGCCCGCGAAGTCCGCCGACCTGACGGCTATCCCGTCAAAAGCCGACACGCGATGCACGGGCGCATTCCACTGCGCGCGGTACTCCCGGGCAGCAACGCGCCCGAAAGCTTCTTCGAGCCCTATCAGCTCCGTCTCAGCGGGCACCTTCCAGCGGCTCGTCAGCGCGCAGACGGCCTCGGGACGCGTGAGCGCTTTCTCGACATCGAACCTCACGGCAGCTCTCCCCCTCCGTACGTTGTCCTTAATCAATACATATATTAGAATAATAGTTATTCAAGAATAATAAGTTGCCATGGCAACATGAACGTATCTCGCAAGACGAACCGTTGGGTTCCGCCGAAGGAGCAGCACGCAATGCAGCATCATCCGACCACGATCGACCACGAGGCGCTTGCGCGCCTTCCGCTCTTCGAGGGAATTCCCGCCGAGAAGCTCAAGCAGGTCCTCATCTGCCTCAAGGCTCAGCAGCGCTGCTACGCGAAGGACGAGACCATATTCCACAGCGGCGACAATCGGCGCACGGCGGGCGTGCTTGCGCGGGGATGCGCTGCGAACGTATGGGTTGACCGCGAGGGGAATCGCTCGATCATCAGCGAGTACGCCCCGGGATCCATCATCGCCGGAGATGCGCTGACAAGCGGCGTTGCTATAGCTCCGCTCGACGTGGTGGCCACGCGGGATTGCGTGGTAGTGAGCTTCAGCATGGACGTGAGGGTGACCGGCTGCGAGCGATGCCGCCATTACGCCGACATCGTGCAAGAGAACGCGACCAAGGCCATCATGCAGATGAACGAGCAGATGGCGCGGAGGATCTGCGTGCTGTCAGAGCGCTCGGTGCGCGGCAAGATCACGTCGTTTCTGGCTGAGCAGGCCGAGAAGGCGGGATCTCGCTCCTTCACCATCGACTTCGACCGCCAGCAGCTCGCCGACTACCTCTTCGTCGAGCGGACCGCCCTCTCCCGCGAGCTCGGCAAGATGCGGAGGGAAGGGCTCATCGCCTGCGAGCGCAACGAGTTCACGCTGCTCGGCGAATGAGGGGCAGAGCGCGCTGAGCCGTTGAGCGCCGAAGGCGACGCGGCGAAGCGGGCTTGCGGCAGCGACTCCGGCGGTGCTTCCGGCCGTGACTCCGGCAGCGTTTCAGGCAGCGGCGGGTCAGGCCACGCGCGCGCACGCCTCGATCGTCCGCGCGATCACGTCCTCCCACCTGCCCATGTCGCCGTGCTGATCGAACAGCTTCCCGGAGACCGCCCGATGAGGCCAAGGGACCGTCACCATGTCACGCGCCTCGGGGAGCCTGAAGAGCAGCGGGTCAGCCACCAGGACGTCGTAGGCGCCCTGCGCCAAGAGCGCCGCCAGGCGCTCCTCGGAGTCGAGCTCGATTGTGCCCAGCCGTTGCGTTGCGCGCTGGTCGGTGAAGAACGAAGCCGCCGCAACCGAGGCACCGCATGCTCGCCGCGCAACCTCATGCGACAGCGCATGGGCGGAGATCTGCTCGGCCACCACCAGCACGCGCGCGCCCGAGCCGCCGCATGCGTTTGCCGCGAGGAGCGCGCAGGAATCCCCCTTCGCGGCGATCGCCGCCAGCTCGTCCATGCCATGGTCGAAGCATGCCGGCGACCAGCACAGGGAGGGGATGCCGAAGCGCGCCTCGAGCTCACGGGCGAGCTCGAGGCCCGATTCCGAGCCGACGAGCGCGACCTTGCAGCTGGCAAGGTCGTCGGTTTTCGCATGCTCGGCGCCGAAGGGCAGCGCCGGCGTCCACCCGCCGTCCTCGACGAAGCGCATCGCGGCGCGTACGGCCTCGCAGCTTCCGAAGTCGAACGGGTTGAACCCCACGAGGGCGGCGCGCGGCTTTGAGGCCTCGCGTGCAGGACGGTCGCCCGCGCCCGCCTGCCGGCCTGCCTCCGCGCTCGCGTGGCAGCCGCCGCGATCATGCTGCGGCGGCGCGGCGGGCTCGAGACGCAGGGCGGCTTCGTACGCCCGCTTGATGCCGACGTCATAGCTGGCGAACCCGTCAGTCTCGATGCCGACGACCGGAACACCGGCCTCGCTTGCAACCTGGCGCGCCAACCCGGGAAGATCCATGCCCACCAGCGAGGGGACGGGGGTTCCCAACAGCGCGGCCAAGCGGGGGCGCGAGCGTCTCAGCATGGCGCCGACCTGGCATGCCAGCGCCTCGTCAACGCCCAGCACGGTGTCGACGGTGCGCAGCTGCGCGGAAAGCACCGGACGCTCCGCATCGTCGAGGCGCACGCCCTCGGCCTCGAGGAAGCTGTACGAGCAACATCCCGGGTCGACGAAGACCAGCTGCGCGTCGCAGCCGGAAAGGACGCTCGCGGCGCCTGAGTAGTCAGAGGCGAAGGGCGGGAGGAAGCGCGACAGCTGCATGGCTCACACCAGACCTTCCGCGTCGCCCCTGACCGATGAGCGCCCATGCCGCGCCGCGCGCGCCAGCGCTTCGTAGAAGCGCGCCACGCCGTCGAAGCCGAAGCATCCCTCGTCATGGAACATGTCCACCGCGGCATGCGCTCCGAAGCACGCCGCCGCGTCGGCGCCGACGGCCAGAAGCCCCTCCGCGCCGCCCAGGGCGCCCGCGTTCAGCCCAAAGGCGCTGTCCAGCTGCATGATCTCAGGATGCGTCCGCGCAAGCTCGCGCGCTCCCTCACGCTGGGACGCCTTGGCGTGCGGGGCCACGACCGCGATGACGTGAAACCCCGCGTCAGCAAGCGACTGCGCCAGCGCATGCGGCTTGTGCGTCGCAAGGGAGTCAACGGCGACGGGTCGTTCCCCTACCGCCTTGCGTGCCTGCTCGAGCGCGCGTTCGGCACGCTCGCGTGCGCGCCTGAGGTCATGTGACGACGCCTCGGGGCACGTGCAGGCAGCTTCGTCGACCACGCCGCGCGCATGCAGCGCCTGAGCGAGCGCGGCGTAGTTGGCGGCCATGCGGCCGACGCCATAGGTCGTCTGCCAGTGCAACGTCGGCAGGCGCAGCCTCTGCTCGAGCTGGAGGCACTGGCGCCTTCCGATCCAGGAGACCGAGAGCGCAAGCGCGCTCGATGCAAGGCGCCGGTATTCGTCGAAGGTGCGGCAGGTGGCGACGTTGCGCACCTCGCTCACGCCCCACGCGCGCATAACCGCGACGAACTCGGATGTTGCCGGAAGGTCGTCGAACCGCCCCACCACCATGATGGCGTCATCGTGGCGCTCTTGCGGCTCGAGCAGGTCGCATATGCCTCCCTGCATGCCGGATGACTTCTCCCGCCCTCCTTCTGACACCGGGTTGACCCGCGTGACGGCGATGCGGACGCCCGGCACGGCCCTCTCAAGCGCCTGCACGAGCGCTTGCTCGTCTGTGCCCAGAAAATCGTCGACGCAGTTGAACACGAGCGTCACGACGCGCGGACGCTCAGGAAGGCGCGCGGCAAGGTCAGCCACCACCAGGGGCAAGCGCCGCTCGTAGTCACCGAGGGCGATGTCAGAGGGGCTGAGGAAGCAGAACGAGTAGTCATCCGACGCACCGTTCTCCAGGACGCGCAGCGCATGGCGACGCCCGCACGCAGGCGGGCACACGAACAGGGTGTGGCTCTCAGGTACGCGCAGGCGGTCGCGATGGCGCTGCGGCAGGCGCGTGCGGTAGCGAAGGTCAGTCATGCGGCACGGCCTCGGGAAGCGCTGCTATGAAGTCGGCCAGGTCCCCGTATGCGCGGGCGGCGGCGCTGTCGCGGAAGCGCTCGAAGCACAGCGCGCCCGCCTCATCCGACTCTTGGACCTCATCGCTCCGAGGGATGCGCGCCACCAGGCTCACCTGCTCCTCTTCGCAGAAACGCGCCAGGGCCTCATCCTCGTTCCTGACGTTTCGGCAGTTGGCGACGAGCCCGGCGAACTCGGCGTAGCCACGGCCCTCGAAGTGGCGCAGCGCCGCCAAGATGTTGCTTGCCGCATACAGCGACATCATCTCGCCTGAGGAGACGACGAGGACATGCCGGGCGTACGCGCTCCGCAGGGGCATGGCGAATCCCCCGCACACCACATCGCCCAAGACGTCGTACAACACGACGTCAGGGCGCACGACGTCGAAGGCGTGCAAGGCATCGAGCTGCTGAAACGCCGTGATGACGCCGCGGCCCGCGCAGCCAACCCCCGGCAGCGGCCCGCCCGACTCGGCGCAGTAGACGCCTGACGCCGATCGGAACACGATGTCCTCCAAGGCCACAGCGCCGCCGTCGCGCATTCTGTCCAGGACGGTCGGGATGCGCTGCCCGCCCATGAGCAGGCGCGTCGAGTCCGACTTGGGGTCGCATCCTATCTGCAGGACCGTGAGGCCGCGTTCGGCCAAGGCCGCCGCCACGTTGCAGGTGGTGGTCGACTTGCCGATGCCCCCTTTTCCGTAGATCGCAACGCGCCTCACGAAGCCTCCTCGTCCGCCGCGCAGCCTTGCGAAGGCTGCGCTCTTTTCTATCTGCAAACAAGGATAGTTGATCTCAGGCCGAAAGACGTTGCAACGGCAACATGCGGGGCTTGGGACGAGAAGCTGCTCGGCAACAACTACCGCATCATGGGTTGGCCGAGCTCCGAAGCAATCAGCAAGTGCTACGAGAAGATGTCCTCACAAGAGCATGCCTCGTCTTGCTTGGCAAGCGCTCCCTCATGAGCCATATGAACGTCCTGTTGGCTCTCCCCTTTTTCTGCGATAGAATGTACTGCATTGTTATACGTTCTAAGGACTCGCTATGGCAATGGAGGCGACGGCCGTCAGGTTCGCACCTGAGGAGAAGGCCTGGATTCAAAGCTACGCGGACTTCTGCGGGAAGACGTTCTCGGACGTCGTTCGCGAGGCTGCCCTAGAAAAGGTCGAGGAAGCAGTCGACCTCGAAGCCTATGCCCAGGCCCTCGAAGAAGACGACGGGGTTCGCTATTCGACGGACGAGGTTATGCGCATGGCCATGATGGCGCCATGAGCTACCGCGTCGTCTGGACGAAGCGCGCTTCCAAGGAGCTTCTGGCCATTCCGAAAAAGCAGCGCCTCATGATAGCCACGTGGGTGCAAGATAACCTGGAAGGCTGCGCCAACCCAAAGGCCATCCCGAACTCGAAGGCCATCCAGGGCTCCGTTCAGGGCTGGCGCTATCGCGTGGGCAGCTACCGCGTGCTTGCGCGCATCGAAGAGGACGAGCTCATCATTGAAGTCGTCCGGGTAGGCCATCGTCAAGGCGTCTACGGCAACCTGCCGAAGATGTGACCGCTGGGCTGCGAAACAATGCGGGGCCGCAGGCGATGCGATCCCCTTCCGCTGGAAGCCCATAGCGGCTGAGAAGATCAAGGCCCGCGATCGTCGCGGGCCTCTCACACGTCACCGTTCGATGCTACCAAGCTTGGCGAGAAGCTCGGAGGCGGCGGGGCAGGCGTCAAATGCAGATTGCTCGGGTCTATCCTGCCCTGAACTACTTCGAGGCTAGCCGATGGTGACGTCGAACCCCTTCATCAGCACGGCGATGACGCCGCAGAGCAACCCGCCCACGACCCATGCGAGCCAGAAGTAGGCTTGGAGCGGTGTCGTGAACAGGAGCACGAGTCCCACGATGGTGGCGAGCATCATGACGGCGCCGCAGATCGCGCCGACGCGCTTGTCGGATTTATGGGCCGATATCATCTGCTGCTTCTGCTCATGGGGCAGATCCGATGAGGCTATCTCCTCCGGCGTCAGGTACTCCCCGGCGCTCTTGTTGTAGTCGTGCAGGTTGGTGCGTCCGAGCATCAAGCCGCCGTGGACGATGAAGCGCACGCCGATGGCGATGAGGAAGAGCATGGCGGGCGTGCCCAAGATGTCCTCGTAGCCCGTGTCGGAGAGGAACACCATGACGCAGACTCCGAGGAAGATGCAGCATATGCCGCCGATCAGCTCGCGCGAGAACATCGACCGCGCCTGGGCCTTGTCCTCGGGGCGGTAGAAGTCGCTGATGTACGGATGGGCCTTCACGAAAGCCGAATAGCTCATGGCGGCCGGGATGATGAGCGCAAGCCCCGCCGCGATCCCTGCGAAGAGCAGCAGGACGCTCAGCGAGACGAAGACGTTCGACGAGATGACATGCTGCGCCATCCCCTCGCCCGCCTCCCCTATCGCGCCGAACAACGTGCAAAGGGCCACTCCGAGGATGATGGCCATGACGCCGTTGGACACCTTGCTGGCGAGGGAGCGCGCCTGCTCGTCGTAGCCGAAGACGTCCTCCGGCTGCGCCGATCCGCTCACGGCGAGGGAGCTGTCCGCCTCCCGCGCCGTGAGGTCTCCCTGCACGAGCTCGTCGAGCGTGCAGCTGAACACCTGGCAGAGCGCCAGCATCTTGTCCATTTCGGGATAGGACTTGCCCGCCTCCCATTTCGCGACGGACTGGCGGCTCACCCCCAAGCGCATGGCGAGCTGCTCCTGGGTCATGTTGTTCACCGCGCGCAGGTGCACGAGGTTGTCTCTGAAGTTCACGGTATTGCCTTTCTCTTTGCTGTAGCTTTGATTATCGCAAATGCCGTCGCAAATGCCACTGCAAAGTTAAGCGACGCTGCGGTTGCCCGCCACCAACCGCTGCGTGCTTTTTAGGCGAAAACCGCGCAGCCAGCAGTTGCAAAGCCCAGGTCAGAGATGTAATGAGGAAAAAACCTACGCTTTCGCTTCCAAATACTTCAGCAGCCCGGTGCAGCCGGCGAGGACATCGCGGTAGGTGGCGTCGAAGTCCCCGGTGTACCAGGGGTCGGCGATGGGCCGGTCCGCTCCGGCGAACGAGAGCAGAAGGCGCACCTTGCCCTCGGGGTCGTCGGCGAAAAGGCGGCGCATGTTGCGCACGTTCGCCTCGTCCATGCCGATGAGCAGGTCGAAGTCGGCGTAGTCGCGCGGGGTGATCCGCCGTGCCGTCTTGCCGGCGCACGAGATGCCCACGCTCGCGAGCTTGCGGCGCGTGCCCTGGTGCACGGGGTTTCCCAGCTCCTCGGAGCTCGTGGCGGCTGAGGCCACCTCCACCACGTCAGCGAGTTCGTGCTTCTCAAGCAGGTCTCGCATCACGAACTCAGCCATCGGCGAGCGGCAGATGTTGCCGTGGCAGACGAACAGTATCTTGGTCGGCTTCATGGTCCTCCTTCGGTTTCGCCGTCCTCATGCACGCATCCTTTTCTGTCGTCTGGGAACGCGCGAAGTCCTTCTCCCTTGTCATCCTGGGCGAGCGAAGCGAGTCGAAGGATCTGGTTCCGAGCATGATGCGCTCGCATGCGCAACTCACCTGCGACCAGATCCTTCGACTCCGCGCCCTACGGGCGCTCCGCTCAGGATGACACGAAGGGCGCACTCGTAGAAACGTCCGCGCCAACACGTTGACGTGCGAACAAACCCCCTATTCTTTGAGTCTCATTATAGAATGCTTCCATGACGAGTCTGCGACAGAGTTGCCCCCATGTTCGCAAGCCATGAACGGCTTTATAATGGAGTCAAGCGCTCGCAACCAAAGGAGGTGGCCCTGTGAATCCGCGCCAGATCGACATCGCTGACATGCAGTGCTGGCTTTTGCGCATGGCGGAAAAGAAGTGGCACATGCCCGCCCCCCAAGTTGCCGCCCTCTTCCAGCAACACGACGTATTCGGCTACTTGGCCGGCTTTTACGATATCCTGCACCTCAGCAGCTATGACCTCGCCCTCGCTGATGTTGAGAGCTACCTGAGGAGCAAGGGAACGTCGCCATGCTAGCCCTACCCGACGGCCTTGTCCTCTACCATGGAAGCTACGCGCGAGTGGAAGATGTTGACCTGGCTCGATGCGCGCCGGGAAGAGACTTTGGACAAGGCTTTTACCTCACCACCGACTACGAGCAAGCGCGTAGCTTCGTGGCGCTTTCGGTGCGCAAGCACAAGGCCGACACCGGTGAAGAAGTCCATGGGGGCTATGTTTCCATGTTCAAGGTGACCGAACCGAATCTGCTGCAATTCTATGCGTTTGAGGACGCCGATGAAAACTGGCTCCACTTCGTGGCGGCGAATCGACGCAACGACCTCTTCTCCTGCTTGGTTTCCCACTACGCAGACTTCGATGTCATCGCGGGTAAAGTAGCGAACGACCAGACCGCGCGAACGCTCCAGCTCTATGTGTCCGAGGCTTTCGGCAAGCCCGGGACCGAGGCTGCCGACCAGCTTGCCGTTGCAGCCCTCATGCCCAATCGGCTGTCTGACCAGTACTGCTTCCGCACCCCAAAAGCTGCTCGCTGCCTCATGTTCGAGGGGAGCGACCGCTATGACGAGTAGCTTCGGCGACCCCCTCTCCCCCTCCCAGATGGAAGCCTGCGCCGTCCTGGCCATGCGCATGATGCTGGAGGACCTCGCCACTGAAACGGGCCGTGCGTTCGACGAGCTGCTCGTGGCGTTTGCGAGCTCAAACGCTTACTCGATGCTGTTCGACTTCGAGACCCGCCTTTGGGCGGAAGGCCCCGATTATCTCCGCGGCGTTTGGGAACGCGAAATCGAAAGGAATCCCTGAAAATGAGGAGAGCCCCTCGTTTGGTAAAGAGAGCCTTCTTGGTCACTTATCTCATGGGCTAAAGGACACGTCACCTCCCTGTCATCCTGAGCGGAGCGCTTCAGCCCTCCGAGACGCCGCGGATGCTGGCACGGGGCGATTGCAGGCGCTTTTGCCCGAGCGACCGACAACGTCCACTTTCCATCCATGATTCTGGAAAGCTGGATGGAAAACGCCCGTTATCGGCGATCCGAGCCCCTAAAACCACCGACAACGGCGCTTTCGCATCCACTTTTCCCGAGAAACCGCCGATAACGACCCTTTTGCATCCAAGATCGCTTGGGAGGTGGATGGAAATCTGTCGTTGTCGGTGATTCGCCTCAGGGATCGCTTGAGAGATGGATGGAAAAGCGCCGTTGTCGGTAACGTTGTCGGCGACCGACGGACGAAGCACCTCGGGCCCCGCGTCACTGAGCGAAGTGCCTGAGTTCACGAGCACAAGGCGCCTCGTGTCGTCCTGAGCGAGCGAAGCGAGTCGAAGGATCTGGTTCCGAGCATGATGCGCCCGCGTGCGCAACTCCCTCGCGACCAGACCCTTCGACTCCGCGCCCTCTGGGCGCTCCGCTTAGAGCAAGCGCAGGTCGGGAGCTACAGGTCGATGCGGCCGAACTTGGCGAGGAGCTCGGAGGCGGCGGCGCAGGCGTCGCAGTCGCAGTACTTCGCGCCCTCTTCCTTGCGCTTCAGCTGCTCGGCCAGCTTGGCCTCGGCGACCTCTGCCCCGAACATCTCGGCAGCCGGTCCCTGCAAAAAGGCGATCACGCCGTCGATGGTGGTGGGGCGCCCCTCCAAGATGTCGAGCAGCTCAGCCGTGGCCGCCTCAACGGCCACGTCGCTGCCGTCAGCCGCGACAGCGGTCTTCCAAGCGTTCGCCGCATCCTTGGTGACCTGCGTGCTCAAGCCGGCCTCCGCGAGGATGTCAGCACGCGTGGCCACAAAATCGAATAGTTCCTTCTCCATAGCTGCCTCCTTGGCTCGACGATAGACAGGTCAAGCATAGCGACGGGCAAACTCTACGTCAAACGCGCGTCGAGCGCGCCGCGCGACCGACAAAGCAGCGGGAACGACGCTCTTCTAGATTGATCTTCCCGCAGTGTCTTTTAAGCCGACACTCTGCGGCTATTTGTTTACTATTCAGACTCCCACCTGCAGTTTAATATAGCGTTAAGAGCTTGTTTACCCGATCCGCAATCAACGGGCGCGGCATGACGCCTTAGAGCCGCCCTGAGCGAAAACTGACAAGCTAGGGGGATATATGAGTGCAGACGCAGACGAATCGAATCGGAACGACTTTCGCGGCCGGGTCACCCGAAAGATGCTCTGGGATGCGTTGTTCTCCTTGATAGAGGAGCGTCACTTCGACAACATCAGCGTGAAGGACATCTGCGCCCGGTCACACGTGAACCGCTCGACGTTCTACAACCACTTCGAGAGCAAGTTCGACCTGCTCAACTACGGCATATACGAGATCATGCCCGAGGAGGCCAACCTCATCGAATGTACTTGAGTCGCTCGCATACGCGCCCTGCGTTGTTCGGCGAGGTCGGATCGCCTTCGAGCTTGGTCAGACGCCCGTCCACAACAGTGGCAAGCAAACCACATCGCTCATGACTGCTGTGACACAGAATCGGTTTGACCTCTGTCGCCATTTCCTTCTCCTCCTTCTTCTTTCTCTTCCATTACCTTCAAACTCTCGCGAGGCCCTTTGACCTCGCCTTTTCAACGTATCGAAGATAGGGGCGCTTCGCCATCAACAGTATCTCCCGTCTGTTCGTTACCCCGACACCGCCCCGAAAGCGCCGCCTTAGGCAACACCGACCCCCGAATTGTCCACGTCTCAGCCGAGGGCGCGAGGGGCAGCGACGCGGGGAGACGAGCGTCCCGGAAGCGCATGCCGACAGCGGCCGGCTGGCCTGCCGAGCGCCTGCCGCAAGGGGCCAGCCGCGGTAGCTCGCCTCAGCCGAGCGCGAGGACCGCCCGTCGCGCGGCGTGCTTGTTCGCCTTGAGGCGGCGCGCCTTCTCGCGGATCTCGTACATATGCCCGCCCTTTTCGTACTGCTCCCTCAGGCTCGAGGCCGCGGCGACCCTGCCGCCCGTCATCTCGAGGAACACCTCGTCAAGGTCGGCGTCGGCAAGGTCGAGCCCGAAGTGGTCCGCGTAGGAGTCGAGGGCGAACCCCTCGAGGATGGCCTCGCGCGCCCGCTCCATGAGGAACGCGCCGAACGCCTCCCGGTCCATGCCCTGCGTCGCCAGGTAGTCGTCAAGCGACAGGTTGCTCTGCTCGGCCTGCCCGCTGATCTGGTAGATGAGGTCGTTGACGACCTTCTCGTACAGGGCGTCGGAGATGGGCGCGTCGAGGCGCCGGGACAGCTCCTGCGCCACGGGGCGCAGCAGGGCCTCCTCGTCAGGCTTCGCGCGCTCCTGCGCCATGCGCGCGCGGATGGCCTCCCGAAGCTCCCCCATGCTCTTCGCGCCCTCGATATGACGGGCAACCCACTCGTCGGTGAGCTGGGGCGGGGTGAACTCGGCGAGGGATTGGACCGTCACCGTGCACGTCAGCGTCTCCGTGTCGCGCTCGTTCTTGGAGTGCAGGCCGAGGGCCTGGAACTCGAAGGTCTTCGTCTCCCCGCGCCTCATGCCCGTGATGTTCTCGTCGAACTCCGGGGAGAACCACCCCTCCCCTATGTCGAACGAGCGGCTCGGCGACGTCAGGTGCTCCACGGGCTGTGCGCCCCTCAGGGTGCTGATGGACACGTTGACCCTGTCGCCCGGCCTCACGGGCCGATCCTCCTCGGTCTCCACGTACGCGGCGTGGTCCAAGACGATCTGCTTGAGGTATCCCTCGACCTCCTCGTCAGTGACCTTCTGCTCCGGAAGCTGCACGCGCACCGGCTCGTACGACGACAGCTCGTAGCGCGGCTTGCGCGTCACCTCGACGGCAAGCGCGTAGGGGGCGCCCTGCGTCGGCTGGGGCGCGTCGACTATGACGGGGTCGAGGATCGTCTCGAAGTCGAGCGCGTCCACTATCCAGGAGACGAGCATGGCCGGCACGCCCTCCGCGCAGCGGCTCTCGACCTCGTCCTGGCCGAGCTTCTCGACCAAGAGCGTCATGATGTCCTCGTCGCTCGTGGAGTCTATGACGTTGGTGTAGGCCAGTATGCGCCTGACGACCTCGAAAACGCTGCTGACGTCCGCTGCGGCGAACGACGCCTCGACGCGAACCTTCCCATCGCCCGCGTCAGCGAGGCTCATGTGCTCTGGCTTCATGACCGCACCCCTTCGTATAGACACGCCGTCCGACCGCCCCCTTGCGCCGCGAGGCGCGCCGCAAGGGGGCAGCTCCTCAGCGCTTAGGGGCTTTACTCAAATCTACCGTTTCGAGCTGGGGTTTCGTAGTCAGCAAAAAACTGGGCGTGTTTAAGATCGCGACATTCTCGCATTGTGTGTTGCCTAGTGGCACATATCGGGGAAACCGTCTGGCGCGCTGGCGCGCGTCAGGCGACGCACGTCCTGCCGTCTGGTGCGCGTCAGGCGGCGCACGTCCCGCCGCCTTCCTGCCCGCCGTCTTCCCGACCGGATCGGCCCGCCTTCGCCACCGTTCGCCAAGGGGCGCTTCGGCCGACGTTTTCCCCTTTCAGCGTGGGGAGGAGCGGCAGATGGTCTATCATGGTCTGCGTGGGAAACCAAGGCCCGCCGCGCACGGCGGCACGAAAGGGGAAGCAACATGAAGATGAAGAAGCTGATCGCCATGATCTCCCTGGGCGCTCTGCTCGCCTTCTCGCTCGTCGCCTTCACCGGCTGCGGAGCCAACGACGAGCAGGTCATCCGCGAAGCCATCGCCGACGAGCTCGACTCCTACAAGACGCTCGACGACGAGGTCGTGAACACGCTCATCGCCGACATGGACGCCGACGAGCTGTCCGACTACGGCATCGACGGCGCCGAGTTCATCAAGTCCTACCTCTCGGGTTTCGACTACACCATCGACAGCGTCACGGTTGACGGCGACACCGCCGAGGCCGTCATCACCATGACCTGCAAGAGCTACTCCGGCTACGAGAAGGCGCTCGAGGAGGCCGCCACCGGCATCATGGAGGACGAGAGCATCTTGAAGATGAGCGAGGAGGAGGTCAACGCCCTCATCGGCTCGACCATCATGGACGCGCTCGACAGCGTGGAGGTCGCGCAGACCGAGCCGGTCACCATCGAGTACACGAAGTCCGGCAACGTGTGGGAGCCCGCGGCTTCCACGAGCAACGACGTCGCCACCGCCCTCATGACCAACTAGCATGCGCCCCGTGAGAGCCGCCTGCTTATGCGGGCGGCTCTCTGCTGTCCGAAGGAAGCGACCCTCATGAGCGAAACCACCTCGAAGAGCACGAGCGCGCGCCGCCCTGCGACGCAGGCTGCGCGCGCGTCCGCCCCCGCCCCGCGCGGCCGTGAGCCGCAGGCGCGCCTCACGCCCCAGATGGCGTGGCTCCTCGCCGCGCCCCACACCTGGCCTGCGTCGATCCTGCCCGTGCTCGTGGCCTGCGCCTGCGCGTACGCCACGACGGGCGCGCTCTCGGTGACGATGGCGTGCACGCTGCTCGTCATCTGCGTCCTCATGCAGTCGGCCGTGAACACGCTCAACGACTACTTCGACTACGTCAAGGGAACCGACTCGGAGGAGGACAACGTCGACCCCTCAGACGCCGTCCTCGTGTACAACGACGTGAACCCCGCCTCTGCCCTGCGCCTCGCCCTCGGCATGCTCGCCGCGGCGTTCGCGCTCGGCATCTACCCCATCGTGCAGGCAGGCTGGATCCCGCTTGTCATCGCGCTGGTGGGCGCGCTCATCGTCTTTCTGTACTCGGGCGGCAAGACGCCCATCTCGTACCTGCCCATCGGCGAGCTCGTGAGCGGGTTCGTGATGGGCGGCCTCATCCCGCTCGCATGCTACCAGGTGCTCACCGGCAGCCTGGACTGGCGCGCGCTCGCATGGGCCGTCCCCACCGTCATCGGCATCGGCCTCATCATGCTCACGAACAACACCTGCGACATCGAGAAGGACGTCGCGGCGCAGCGCAAGACGCTCGCGGTCCTGCTCGGGCGCGCGCGGGCCGTGAGGCTCTACCACGCGCTCATGTACGCGTGGGTGGCAGCCGTCATCGTCATCGTCGGCGTCTGGTTCACGGGCGGCCTCGTCGTCATGCCCTTCATGCTGCTCGCCGTCTACCCCATCGCCAAGGCGCTGCGCTCGAACCCGCTCGCGAACCCGGCGCGCATCGGGGCCATGGCCCAGATCTGCAGCCTGAACGTGGCGCTCGGGGCGTTCTACGCCGCCGCCGTGCTCGCGAGCCGCGGCATGACGCTCATGATCTAGCGCGCCGCGCGCATCTAGCCGGCAGCGCACGCCGCGCAAGCGCCTTGCGCGCCCTTCCCGCCGTCAGGGGGATACGCGATGGCGATCTGGCCGCGCCAGCGCCGCGCGAGCGCGTCAAGGTCAAACGCCTTGAGCAGCTGCTCGGGCGTCGTCGGCTCGTCAGCGGGGATGAGGCCCGCCGCATAGGCCACGTGCCCCACCACGCCCGCCGGCGTCTTGAAGCGCGCGAGCAGCTCGTCGAGGGCCGCGTCGCGGTTGCGCTTGGCGAGGCGGCGCCCGTCAGGCGCCACGAAGAGCGGCACGTGCGCGTAGCGCGCATGCGGGAGGCCGAGCAGGTCCTGCAGGTACACCTGCTGCGGCGTGGAGCATAAGAGGTCGACACCGCGCACCACCGAGCTCACGCCCTGCGCGGCGTCGTCGACCACCACCGCGAGCTGGTAGGCGAACGCGCCGTCCGAGCGGCGCACGAGGAAGTCGCCGCACTCGCGGTCGAGCTGCTGCACGTAGGGGCCTTGGATCTGGTCGTCCACCTCGATCACGCGCGCGTCCACGCGCAGGCGGCACGAGGGCTGCCGCGCGGGCGCGCCAGTGGCGCGCGCCTCGACCTCCAGGCGCTCGCGCCGCGCCGCGCGCTCATCGTCCGTCAGGTTTCGGCACGTGCCGGGGTAGACGTGCTTCTCCCCCTGGTGGGGGGCCGAGGCCGCGTGCAGGTCGGCGCGCGTGCAGAAGCAGGGGTAGGTCAGGCCGCGCGCGGCGAGCGCGTCGAAGGCGGCGCGGTACGCCTCGTCGCGCCCGTGCTGGTAGAAGGGGCCGGCGTCCCACGTGAGGCCGAGCGACTCGAAGTCGCGCTGCACCGCGTCGCAGTACTCCGGCTTGGAGCGCTCGCGGTCGAGGTCCTCGATGCGCAGGACCATCTCCCCACCCTGCGACTTGGCCACGAGCCAGGCCATGAGCGCGGCGAATATGTTGCCCGCGTGCATGCGCCCCGTCGGCGAGGGGGCGAAGCGCCCGACGACGCGCCCACCCCCTTCGTGAGCGTTGTTGGGCACCTACGCCTCGTTCAGCACGAAGGCGCGGCCCGCGGCGAACGCCGCGAGGTTCGCCTCGACAGTCTTCGGCGGCACGCGGCGCGAGATGGTGTCCTCCCACGCGCTCACGGGGAAGTCGAGGCGCGCCGAGAGCGCGCCGAGCAGCACCACGTTCGACGCCTTCACGTTTCCCGCCTCGCGTGCGAGGCGCTCGGCGGGGATGAGCAGCGCGCCGAGGCCGACGAGGTCCTCGCGCGCACGCGCCGGCATCTGCGCCTTGCCGGTGAGCACGGGCAGCGACTTGATGGCCTCGTCGTTCACCACGAGCGAGCCGCCTGCCTTGAGCTGCGCCTGGTTGCGCAGCGCCTCGGTGGTCTCGAACGACACGATGATGTCGGCGCAGCCCAGGTCGGACACCATGGAGGCCACCTCGTCGCCGAAGCGCACGACGGTGGTCACGGCGCCGCCGCGCTGGGCCATGCCGTGGATCTCGGACACCTTCACGTCAAGCCCGGCGGCGAGCGCCGCGCGGGCGAGCAGGTCGGCCGCAAGGATGGTGCCCTGGCCGCCGACGCCGCACAGCAAAACAGTTGTTGCAGACATAAACGAACCTCCTACTCTGCGACGATGGCGTCGAAGCGGCAGTACTGGGCGCATTGGCCGCAGCCGATGCACAACCCGGCGTCAATGGACGCCGTGCCCGTCTCGGCGTCGCGCGCGATGGCCGGGCAGCCCAGCGTCGTGCACACGCCGCAGCCCGTGCACGCCGCGCTCACGGCATACGGGGGACGGCGCTTGCGCTCGAGCAGGACGCACGGCGCGCGGAAGATGAGCACCGACAGCTCGTCGGCGGCCGACGTGGCCTCCTTGAGCGCCGTGCGCACCGCCGCCATGTCATGCGGGTCGACCACGCGCACGTCCTCGACGCCGAGCGCGCGCACGACGCCCTCGAGGTCGAGCTCGCGGCTCGGGCGCTGCTGCAGGGTCACGCCGTTGAAGGGGTTGCCCTGGCGGCCCGTCATGGCCGTGGTGCGGTTGTCGAGGATGCACACCGTGCCGCTGCCGCAGTTGTACACCGTTGAGATGAGCGAGCTCAACCCCGAGTGGCCGAACGTGGAGTCGCCGATGACGGCCACCACGGGGCGGTGCTCCTCGCCCGCCCAGGCCAGCTCGAAGCCGTGCGCCATGGAGACGGACGCGCCCATGTCGACGCACGTGTCCATGGCCGCGAGCGGCGGCAGGGCGCCGAGCGTGTAGCACCCGATGTCGCCGGTGACCACGGCGCGCAGGCGCGTGAGCTCCTTGAACACGAGGCGGTGCGGGCAGCCTGGGCACAGCGCCGGCGGGCGGCCGGGGAGGTCGTCGCGCGCGGGCAGGTGCTCGGGCGCCTCCAAGCCGAACGCGGCGCGCACGAGGCCCGGCGACAGCTCGCCGTCGCGCGGCAGCTCGCGCGGGAACGCCCTCACGTCAACGCCGCACGCCGCGACGCCGCTCGCCAGGTACTCCGAGGCTTCCTCCACCACGTAGAGCTCCTCGACCGACTCGGCGAAGGCGCGGATCTTGCCCGCGGGCAGAGGCCAGGTCACGCCGAGCTTCAGGACGGACGCCTCCGGCAGCGCCTCCGCCACGTGCTGGTACGCCGCGCCGGCGCAGATGACGCCGACCTTCCCCGCGCCCTTCGTCACGACGTTGTAGGGGCACTCCTCGACCCACGCGCGCAGGTCCTCGATGCGCTCGAGCTGCACCTTGCGGCGCGGCTTCGCGAACGCGGGCATCATGACCCACTTCTGCGGCGCCTTCTCGTAGGGCTTCGGCTCGAACGCCGCGCGCTCGCCCACCTCGACGGGCGTCTTGGTGTGGGACACGCGCACCGAGGAGCGGATCATGAACGGCACGTCGAAGCGCTCCGAGAACTCGAAGGCGTCGCGCGTGAACGCGAGCGCCTCGGCGGAGTCGGCCGGGTCCATCATCGGGACGTGCGCCGCCTGCGCGTAGTAGTGCGAGTCCTGCTCGTTCTGCGACGAGTACATGCCCGGGTCGTCCGCGGCGAGGATGACCATGCCGCCGCCCACGCCGGTGTACGCCGCGGTGAACAGCGGGTCGGCCGCCACGTTCACGCCGACGTGCTTCATCGTGGAGATCACGCGCGCGCCGGCTGCCGACGCGCCGAGCCCCACCTCGACGGCCACCTTCTCGTTCGTGCACCACTCGGCGTACACGCCCTCCTTGCGCCCGAAGCACTCGAGCGTCTCGGTGGAGGGAGTGCCCGGGTACGCCACGCCGATCGTGGCACCCGCCTCCCATGCGCCCTGGGCGATAGCCTCGTTACCTGACAACAGCTCCATACCACACCTCACTTGGCGCCGAAGCGCCCTCTTCCTTCCCTTTCCATGCCCTGCCCATGCCCTCCGCCCGCAGGCGCCCGAGGCGCCGGGCTAGAGCGCGCTCTCTTCGTACAGCAGGCAGAACGTCCCGATCTGGACGAAGTCGCCCGAGCGGAGCGCCTTCGCCTCGACGCTCTGGTTGTTCACCCACACGCCGTTGAACGAGTTCTCGTCGGCGATGACGTAGCAGTCGCCCTCGCGCCGAAGCGTGGCGTGCATGCGCGACACCGTCATGTCGTTCAAGAAGATCGAACACTGCGGGCTGCGCCCGATGGTGAGCTCGCGCTCCTCGGGGCTCAGCCGATACGTCACGCCCACCTGCGGGCCGCGCACCACGCGCAGCACGCACTCGCAGGCGTCCCGCTTCGCCGAGGCGCGCTCCTGCTCGTCGAGCACGAGCGGCTTGAACTTCTGCGTCGCGCCGAGCAGCTTGAAGCCGCACTGCGCGCAGCTCGCGTCACCGGGGTTCACCGGCGACTGGCACACCGGACATCTCTCTGTCATGTTCACCTTCCCGTCTGCCCAGGCTCGCCTGCGGCCAGCCTACACGACAAGCGCCTGCTTGTCGTAGATGAGCGATACGTCGTTGAGGACGACCGAGTCAGCCGTGGTCGGCTCGCCCGTGAATCCCTTGATGAAGCGGTCCCACCAGATGCCGATGCCCTCGAGCGCGCCGGGGGCCGCGACGTCCTCGCACGCCACGAGGTCGACCTGCGCGACCACCTCGTTGCCCTGGTGGAAGGTGGCGCGCCCGAGCACGTCTCCCACCTTCACGTCGCCCGTCGGCTCGTCGAACTCAAAGGACTCGCTCACGTTGCCGTCGAGCGCGAACACCTCGACCGACGCCGCGGGGTCGGCGAACGTCGCCTTCACCGTGCGGTCGGGCCAGTCGGCATGCGCCACCTCGGCGACCACGGGCGCGTCGACCTGCGTGCCGCCAAGCGTCACCGGCACGCTCTCGGCGGCGTGCGCGAGCGCATACGTCACGCGGTTGTCGTACACCCAGTCGAACAGCGTGGTGGCGTCGGCGAAGCGCTGCGCCTCGGAGCTCGAGTGCAGCACGATGGCGTAGAGCTCCACGCCGTTCCGCGTCGCCGCGCCCGCGAAGCACGCGCCCGCCAGGTCGGTGAAGCCGGTCTTGATGCCGCAGGCGCCCTCGTAGACGCCGAGCAGCTCGTCGGTGCTCTCAAGCTCGACGCTCGCCTTCTCGCCGTCGCGCTCCACCTCGATGGTGGCCGCCTCCGTGCCCACGATGCCGCGGAACGTCTCGTCGCCCATGGCGCACGCGGCGATCTTGGCCACGTCGGCCGCGGTGCTGTGCAGGTCGCCCGCCCACTCGCCGTCGTCGAGCCCGTGCGGGTTCGTGAACACCGAGTCGGCGCAGCCGAGCTCGGCGGCCTTGGCGTTCATGCCCTCGACGAACGCCGCGAGCGCCTCCTCGTCAGTGCCGCCGCCGAGCATGACCTTCCCCACGCTCTCGGCGATGGCGATGGCGGCGTCGTTGCCCGAGGGGATCATGAGGGCCTTGAGCGCCGCCTCGAGCGGCATGACGTCGCCCTCCTGCAAATGCGCGCTCGACTCGCCCACCTCGGCGGCAAGGGCGCTCACCGTGACCGGCGTGTCGAGCGGCGCGGCGTCGAGCGCCACCACCGCGGTCATGACCTTGGTGACGGAGGCGATCTGCGCGGGGTCGCTCGCGTTGCGCTCGAAGTACACCTTGCCGTCGGCGCCCACCACGATGGCCCGCTCGGCGTCGATCGAGGGGCAGGCCGCCGCCGCGACGCCGCGCTGCTCCATGGCGGTGCCCGCGATCACGTCAGTGCGGCGCACGTCAGCCCAGGCGGCGTCCGCGTCCGACAGCGCAAGCGCGCAAGGGCCCATGGCCATGCTCGCGCACAGCAGGCCCGCGCACGCCAGGCGACCCAGGCGGCCTCCCCCGCGCCCGCGCGGGCGGACGGGCGAGGCAAGGGCGTATGTCACATCAGTCCTAAGCTGCATGGCTTCCGTTCTCGTTCTGGTCGACGGGCGCATCAGGGCCCTTCACGATGACCTCGTCGATGGGGGCGTACACCGAGTAGAAGGAGTCCTGCCGCACCAGCGCGCCGTCCTTGGCCTTGACCGTGCGCTGCACCGTGATCTCGAGGCCGTCGGTCCCCACGGTCTTGACGTATCGCGTGCCGGGTGGGAGCGTGTCGTCGACCTCCTCGCGCGTGTCGTACTCCTCGCCTTCGACCCACTCGCCGGTCTCCGTCGAGACGCTGTAGCCGAGGTCAACTCCGTACAGTGTAACGGTTACGCTCGAGTCGGTGTAGCTGGTGCGCAGCAAAACATCGGAATCGGTATCGTTTCGCCAGACGAAGTCGAGGTCGGGATAGGACACGGCCGCGTCGCGCCCCGCCGGGTAGCTCGCCATGTAGAGCGTGTGGTTCATGCGCTTGTCAACGGGGAAGCCGCCCTCGTACACCGCGTTGAACACGGTGGTGGCCACCTGGCAGATGCCGCCGCCCGCCTCGTCGACGTACTCGCCGCCCGAGATGGCGCCCGCCGGCAGGAAGCCCGCCTCCTCGTTGCAGTTGCCGGCCGTGTCGTTGAACGACCACGTGCCGCCGTCCGACTGGGTCACCGAGTTGTTGAGCAGGTCGGACACGAGGCGGATGTTGTGGTTGCGGTTGCTCGTGGACTCGGTGTTGGTGTAGAGCGTGGTGAACGAGGAGATCTCGGTGACCAGCCCGTAGCCGACCGCCTCGTCGAAGGTCAGGGCACCCGAGACCGCCTTCGTCTCGACGGGCACCGCATCCCCGCTCGCCACCTGGGCCGTCCCCTTCTCGCGATAGGGGCCGAACAGGTTGGCGTCGAGCGCGTTGAGCGCGGCGTCGAGCATGGGCGCGGTGACCTCGCCGCGCGGCGTGACGGTGACGTCGTCGCCCGAGACGTCGAAGTCGACGGCCACGCCCGAGCCCGACACGCTCTCGTTCAGAAGCTCCACGAGCGACGGCGTGGCGAGGGCGTGGTCGACGAAGGGCACGAGCTCATAGGCGCCCTCCTGCCCCTCCACGCGCGTGCCGACCCAGCGGGCAAGCTCCGCGCGCTCGACAGAGAAGTCCTTGTCACCCGTGGAGAAGGCAGCGCCGTCGGCGATGAGCGCGTTCACCGCGTCGCAGGTCGCCTGCGCGCCCGCCTCGTCGATGCGCAGCGGCGCGTACTCCACGCGCGCCACGAACGAATGGGCGCCGCCCTCGTCGCTCAAGAGCGCCGCGTTCAGCTCGTCGGTGAGCGTCTGGCGGTTGACCATGGAGCCGTCATGCCCCTCGACCACGCTGGCCACGCCCTCTTCGAAGGCGATGTCGAAGTCCTGGCGCGGCTCGCCGATGGCCGAGTCGATGTCGCTCGCGAGGCTCTCGAGCTCGTCGGCGCCGATGTCCACGCGCACGTCGACGTTCCAGCCGCCCACAAGCGCGCGGATGCGGTCGATGGGGCCCAGGCCCGCGCGGCCGACCTCCATCGCCTCGCCCACGAGGCCCTCGACGGGCAGCGTCGCGTTGAGCGACTGGGCCGAGCGCACCCACAGCGACTTGCTCTTCTGCGCCTCCTCGAACGATATCTGCTCGGCGCGCGCCTGGTCCTGCACGATCTGCTGCTCGACGTCGACCGAGTTCGCCACCTCGTCGTTCGCGAAGATGATGACCTGGTTGGCGGCCAGGCGGCCGGCGTACGCGTCCGACACCGCGGAGGCGGCCTCCTCCTGCGTCATGCCCGACACGTCGACGGTGCCGATGGTGACGCCGCGGTGCACCTTGCCTCCGGTCAGCCCCGCGTCCACGAGGCCGCCCACCACGAGCACGCACGCCACCACGAGCGCCACCGCCGCGACGCAGCTTCTCGCCGTCACGTGCCGCACAAGCGAGAGCAGCAGGGAAAGCCCGCGTCCGATGACCTTGATGAGGCCGAGGAGCGCCGCCGCCAGAAGCCCGAGCACCCGCTCGGGAAGGCTCTGCTCGCCCGCGGACTGCGAAGATGAGATGACCTGCACGGGAATGCCCGCGGCGGGCGCGCCGCGGCGGGCGCGGTCCTTCCGGCGGGTGCCCTGCGCGCTGCGGTCGCGCCCTTGGCCATGCGAGCCCTGCGCTCCGCGCGTCGGCTGCTCCTTGCGCGCGGGACGAGGCTTGCGCGCGGGCTGCGCCGACCTTCCCGGTCGGTCAGGGGCAGCAGGGCGCTCACGGTGCTCGCCTGCGGCGCGACGAGGCTG
>NZ_JAAVTO010000022.1 GCF_013185065.1 Adlercreutzia sp. ZJ473
TATCCTGTAAAGTGTCCATGGTGGCCGTTGCCTTTCTGATGAATCGGTTACTTTCGCAAAAACGATTCTAGGCAATGGCCACTTCTATCTCAAAGCGACTCCTGACACCAACTTTCGGCACGCGATCCGTTATCGGTGGTCCAAGCCGCAAAAACCGCCGATAACGAGCCCTTTTCATCCACTTTCTTCGAGAAATCGCCGATAACGGGGTGTTTTCATCCAGTATTTCCCCAAGGTGGATGAAAAACCGCCGTTGTCGGTGTCGTGGGCGGCAAGAGTGCCATGGGGGCATGGGCAGCATGGGGGCATGGGCGCCGTGGGCGCCATGGACAGCACGGGAGATGTGGGAGGTGTGGACAGCACGGACAGCGTGGGAGGTGCGGGCGGCGCGGGAAGGGGCCCGTTGGCGTCGCGCCACGCTCCGTGCTGTCATGGGTCGAGGAAGGGAGATTGCGCGATGTGGCGTGCTCTGCGTGGGCGCGGATTGTGGAAGGAGCTTGCTGCCGCAGACTGTGGCCGGAGCTTCGCCCATCGCCTCTCGGCAGGGCGAAGATGCCGAGCGTTCCTGCCCGAAACCCTCGCATAAGTTTGCGTGCGTTTCGGGCAGGATGCGCGTTTTCGCAGAACGGCAACGCGAGCTCGGATAGAAGCTATAATGGCGAAAAGCGGCAGGTGCTTCTGATGGGAGGGCGTGAGGACCGAAGCGAGGAGGCGAACTCGGCATGGAGCTTTATCATGGGAGCAACGTTGAGGTGCGAAGCCCCAGGCTTCTGAGAGATCAGCGTGCTTTGGATTTCGGAAGCGGGTTCTACACGACTTCCGACTTGCGGCAGGCATCATCGTGGGCAAGGCGTACGGCTCGCCTTCGCGGAAAAGGACGTCCTTGCGTTACGGTCTATGAGGTTGACGAATCGTCTTTCGATGACTTGCGCGTCCTCAGGTTCAACGAACCTGACGAGGCTTGGCTGTCCTTCGTGGCGAAGAACAGGAGGAGCGAGAGCATCCCAGGTGATTGGGACGTCGTTGTCGGACCGGTGGCGAATGACCAGACGATGCCCACGCTGCTGCTCTTTATCGACGGGTTTCTTACAGCTGACCGAACCATAGAGCTGCTCATGCCCCAGAAGCTGAAGGACCAGTTCGTGTTCAAGACCGTAGAGGCGCTGAGGCGCCTCCGCTGCATTGAGGTGATTTCGGTATGAAGAGAATCCCCTATTTCGCCGTTGACTACTATGATCGGCACGTGATCAGGCGCATTGTCAACGATTTCGAGATGGAGCAGATGGATGCCGTGAGGGCGTTCCTCACGTCCGAGACGCATGGTCTTTTGGAACGCATCGAGAACGGGATGTGGGACTACTCTGAATACGGGATATACGATATGTGGAAAGCGGAGCAAAGAACCGGTGATCCGCGAAACTCGGCATACATGAGAGGGGAATAGCGTGTCTGATCTGGCAAAAGAAACGGAGTTCTTCATTTTCCTGATCGAATGCTATGCCGAGGCGAAGGGGCGTCCTGCGGGAGATGTTCTGCAAGAGTGGGACGCTCACGGCATTACGCAGGAGATATACGACAACTACGAGATGTACCACAGCGAGCGCATCGAGAACGCCTTCGAGGACATCGACAGCCTCCTGGCGACGGGAAGGCACGCGTGGTGAGATCGCGGTATGCGATGGCATGCGATCGAGGGGTTCTGCGGGATCGTTCATCATCGCGTTCATCGGCGCCTCGCGGCAGCGCCGGCGCGAGGCGCGGCGTGGAACGGACCGCTGCTTCATCGCCTTACGCCAACGCTGATAATGCCATGCCCAGCATAAGCATAGAGAATCAGATAGTGCGAAAGGGGTTGGAGCTCGGATTCTCCAACGTCGGCTTCGCCGCGCTTCGCGACTACCCTGAGTACCTCGAAGAGGTTCGCTCTTGTCCCAGCTACGAGGTATTCGCAGAGGCTGACGATGCCCTGATAACTCGTCTCAGCAGGGCGAAGGCGCTTAATCCTTGGGCGAGCAGCATCGACCGTTGGGCCGTGCAGGCTTGACCTCGGTCGCCCATCATGCGCAACTACACCAAGAACCTGGACGTCTTTCGTCACAATGCCGCTATCGCTCTGGGCAACACCAGCGACCCGCGCCGCCTTCCAGCGCTTCGCGCGGCGCAAGCCTGCATTGACGATCCCGATGCGCTGAAGGCTGTCGATTGGGCCATTGCGCGACTCGAAGCGTGACAGGGGGTCAGCGTGACGAGTGGGCGCCAAAAGCGCGACGTGAGGTCACACGCCGCTACGCTTTTGGGTCGTGGCATATGCGCATGCTGTCGGGTCGTGCAGAGCAGATAAGCGTAAGGTCGTAAGCCCGCGCGAGCTCGATGGTGGCGTCGGTAGGTACGGCCTTTGTGACAAGTATCGGCACACTCGCACGAATAGCCTTCATCACCATGTCAACAGGAATGCGCCCGCTTGAGAACACCATTGCCTGTCGCAGATCAACTCCTGCGCGCAATGCCGCTCCGAGTGCCTTGTCGAACGCATTGTGGCGTCCCAGGTCCTCACGACAGCACACAATGCGGCCATCTACCAGCACATAGCAGCTATGCGTGCCGAACGTGCACTTGTGTAGCGGCGAGTCCTGCGCAAACGTGCGCGCAGCAGCAAACACCCACGAGTGCTCCCACGCGATGGGCACCACCTTTTCGGACGCACCATCGGCATCAAAGTAATGGTTGTACAGCTTGTTGCCCGTGCAGCATGAAGGCACCACATTTATACCGGTCTTCGAGAAATCGGCTACACGATTGCGTAGGGTCACGCGCGCTCGCGTGCCGTGCTCGCAGAGGTACACCGATTCAACGTCAATCACGCCTGAGATGACCCCTTCGGAAAACAATCGCCCGATCACCAAGTCAATCAGGTGGTTGGGCGTGCACACGATGCGCATGGTCAGAATCTCGTTCACGAATACGTCGAGATTGTGCTCAACGAGCACCGTGGCGTCTCCGGGAACCTCAGCCCCATCTGCGTTCACGCAACGCACCTCATATGATGCGGTGGCTTCTTCTTCAGTATGTCGGTCGAGAATAATCATGGAAACATGAAGGTTGCGTGCTTGCTCGTTTATGACAGGTTGATGTGGCTATCTGGCGGAGACGTGTGCGAATCGAACACACCCGAGACGTTCTGCGCGCCTCACAACGGCTTTGAAGGCCGCGGGAGCCACCAGGCCCCATCCGTCTCCTTGTGACAGTGGACGGGCATTCGCGTTGCGTGCTTGTGTTCGCTTATGTGCGTGCGCTTGCTTGCCCGAACCTTGTCGATAATAGCGCGGAATATGCCCGCGCCGTTTGGAAATCGACTTCCAATTGAGGGTATGCGGCGAGCGTCCGAAAAGCGTGTGGTGCTCGCCCGCTACACCAACGCGCGGAGGTCGCCTGTGCGGCGGGTCACGCCGGTGTTGTCGAACAGCTCGAGCAGGGGCATGGCGAACTTGCGAGAGATACCCATGGCCTCCTTGAGGTCGGCGGCGGTCGACGGCCCGTGCGCGTTGATGTGAGCGACGATCGCTTCTCGGCAGCGCTCGATTGCGCAGGTGGCGTAGTAGCGGCTAGCATCGACGCGCACGATGCGTCCTTCGCGCTCGAGCGCCGTGGCGGCCTTGCGGGCGATCGTCAGGTCGATTCCCAGGTCAGAGACGATATCCTCCAGCGCAGGCGGGGTGACTCCTGCCTTGACGAGCGCCTGTTCCAAGGCGTCTGCGGCGCGCTTTTCGGCGGCGCGTGCTCCTGCGCCTGCTCGGGGGTGGCTCACCTCGCCGCCAGCATGGGCTGCGATGCCGCGTCGCACCGCCTCGTCGAGCAGCGCGCCAAAGCACCCGGCGTCGGCCGCAGGTGTCACCTGCTGGCGCAGTGCCTCCTTGGAAAGCCCCGTGGCCTGCGGGTTTGCTGTGTGGAAGTTCAGCAGCGTTTGTTCCATGCGTGCGAGTGTCTTCTGCACGAGCGCGCCAAGCGCGTACCGCGTGCCGAGCACGGCAACGCTTTCCGCTTCATGGAGGCGCGTGAGGCTTGCGCGCACCGGCACCTCGTCAAGCCCGCAGGCGCGCGCGATCTCTTCAGCCGTTTCGGGGAGTGCGGCCAGCTTGAGGTGCGCTTTCACGGCTGCATCGACGTCGCCTTCGGCCAGCGCTTCGAGCAGCGTGTGCTCCTCGGGTGCGAGGTTGGTGCGTCTGCGTGGGTGCGGGCTTATGACCGTGCCGCCACCGATGACGTGTACGGGAGAATACGAGCGAACGACGAACTGGTCGCCGTAGGCCACAGGAAGCGGTTCCTCAAGCCTGACCTGCGCGAACGTATGTTCTCCCGAGCCGAGCGACTCGGCGTCGTCCATGAGCAGCACGCGCCCCAGAACCTCGCGCGTGCCGTGCGCCACGTGGACGCGTGCGCCGGTCTTGAACGGGCGACCGAACGCGAATGGGTCGAGATAGGTGAACGCGGCGTCGAAACGGTCCGACGTGCTCGCCGCCTGCGGCGCGCATAGGAAGTCGCCCGGGCGCACGTCGTCGATGGAGAGCCCCGCGAGGCTTGCGGCCACGCGGTTGCCCGCCGCGGCCTGCTCGCATGCGGTGCCGTGCATCTGCACCGAGCGCACGCGGGTGGAACGACCTGAGGGCAGAATGCAAAGCGCGTCGCCTTCCGCGAGCGTGCCGCTCCACAACGTTCCCGTGACCACGGTGCCGAAGCCCTTCACGGTGAACACACGGTCGACGGGCAGACGTGCGGACCCCGTCCCCTTGGTGCGCTGCGCATGGCGGCATGCCTCGTCGAGCGCAGCGCGCAGCTCGTCGAGCCCCTCGCCCGTGCGGCTCGATACGCCTATGACGGACGCGCTCGCAAACGGGCCGCCAGCCAGGTGCGACCTCACCTCGTCTTCCATGAACGCGCGCCACTCCTCGTCGACCAGGTCGATCTTGGTGAGCGCCACCACGGCGGTGCGCACGCCGAGGATCTCGAGCACGGCCATGTGCTCGACGGTCTGAGGCATGACGCCGTCGTCGGCGGCGACCACGAGCAGCGCCACGTCGACGCCGGTGGCGCCTGCCACCATGTGGCGCACGAACTTCTCGTGCCCGGGGACGTCAACCACGCCCATGGTGCGCCCGCTTGGAAGCTTGAGCTGGGCGAATCCCAGCTCGATGGTGATGCCGCGGCGCTTCTCCTCGGCCAGGCGGTCGGGGTCGGTGCCGGTGAGGGCGCGCACGAGCGATGACTTGCCGTGGTCGATGTGCCCGGCGGTGCCCAGGATCAGGGAAGGCGAGGGCTGCGCGGCGCTCACGAGGCGCTCCTCTCATCGTCGGCGTGCGCGAAGTAGGCTGCCAGCGCGCGCGTGATCTCGTCGACCTCGCCCTCGTTGAGGACGGTGCGTGCGTCGAACAGGAGCGCCTCCTGGTGGATGCGCGCGATGATGGGCACGGGGTTCTCCCTGACCAGGTACTCCTCGCATTCCTGCGCACTGCCGCGCGCGAAGCTCAGGCGCACGGCGTAAGTGTCGATGTCGCGCATGGGCAGCGCCCCGCCGCCTGCTCGGCTGATCTCGGGAACCACCGTCACGTTGGCACAGCCTTCCGGCAGCACAGCGCGCATGCGGGCTGCAAGCGTCTCGGCGCGCTCGCGCACCTTTTCGGCGGACATCTCGAGCATGCGCAGCGTGGGGATCTCGGCGCGTGCCAGCTCGGGATCGAGGTAGAGGCGCAGCGTGGCTTCGAGCGCGGCGAGCGTCATCTTGTCGAGGCGCAGCGCGCGGGCGAGCGGGTTTCTCTTCAGGCGCCCGATGAGCTCGGCCGACCCGATGACGATGCCCGCTTGTGGGCCGCCGAGGAGCTTGTCGCCTGAGAACGATACGAGGTCGCATCCCGCTGCGAGGGAGGCGCCCACGGTTGGCTCGGCATGTTCGCCGAGATTGCGCATCTCGAGCAGCGCGCCCGAGCCGAGGTCTTCGTACACTAGGATGCCGGGCGCAGAGGCGTCGCGAGCTCGCCGCGCGGATGTGGCAGCGTCGGCAATGCGGCGCAGCTCGCGGGCGCTTACGCTTTCGGTGAAGCCGATCAAACGGTAGTTCGACGTGTGCACCTTGAGCAGCAAGGCGGTGTCGTCGCTGATGGCGCGCTCGTAGTCGAACGCGTGCGTCTTGTTCGTGGTGCCCACCTCGCGCATACGTGCGCGGGAGAGCTCCATGATGTCGGGGATGCGGAACGACCCGCCGATCTCCACCAGCTCGCCGCGCGACACAACGGCCTCGCGCCCGGCGGCGAACTCGGAGAGCACCATCATGACGGCCGCGGCGTTGTTGTTTACGGCGATGGCCGCCTCGGCGCCGGTTAGCTCGCAGATGAGCTGCTCGCAGTGGGCGTGGCGGCTCCCACGACACATGCCCTTCGTGTCGTACTCGAGCGTGGAGTAGCCGCGTGCCACCTCGGTCACGGCCGCCACGGCGCTCTCGGCGAGCACGCTGCGCCCGAGGTTGGTGTGCACGATCACGCCCGAGGCGTTCACCACGTGGCGCAAAGACGGCATGAGCATGCGCTCGGCGAGCGTGTGCGCCTGCGCGGCCACGGCTTCGACGGCGACATCGACTTCGCGCCCTTCGCGCAGGTCAGCTCGCGCGCAGCTCACCGCCTCGCGCACCGCGCCCAGAAGCGCCGCATGGGGGAGCACGGCGCGCATGCGGTCGAGCAGCGAGCTCGCTAGGACGTCGTCGACGCTCGGAAGGCTCCGAAGCCGTTCGTTGAGGGAAGAGGTGGTCATAAGTGCTCCGTTCGCTGCTTGATGAGTCGCCGCGCCAAGGCTCGAGGCGCAAGGGCGCGCGCCCGACCGCGCGCGGCTTCGCGCGACATCGGGCAACGTTGAGTCCTGAGTATACTCGTATGAGGAAGCTGTCAGGGGCCGATAACGGTATCTTTCCATCCACCGCGTGCTAAAACGTGGATGAAGCAAGGTCGTTATCGGTGGTTCGAGCCCCAAGAACCGTCGACAACGAGCCATTTGCATCCGCTTTCGTCGAGAAATCGCCGATATCGGGGTATTTGCATCCAGAATTCCCCCAAGGTGGATGAGAAAGCGCCGTTTTCCACGGTTTCATCGTTTGAGTTTGACGAATCGCGCCTGCCTGATCTGAACGTTCTGCACTTCGAGGACGCCACAGTGGATTGGCTGAAATTCGTCGGCGATAATAGGTTCGGACGCGTCAAATCTGATGATTGGGATATTGCGATAGGCCCCGTGGCGAACGATGCCACCATGCCGGTCCTGAGCCTCTTCTTCGCCGAGGTGTACACAGAAGAAGAGACGATACGCCGCTTGCTGCCGCAAAAACTCAAAGACCAGTATGCGTTCAAAACCCAAAGGGCAATTGATTTGCTTCGGTTCCATGAGGTGGTGAAGGCGTAATGGGCATTCGATCGCACATTAACAGCTACTATGACAACGCGGTGGTGGGGCGAATCGTCGAAAAGTACGGCATTGCGCCCATGGAGGCCCTGGAATCATATCTGCACTCCGAGACATACCGAATGTACCTTGACCCTGAGCTCGAGATGCTAGAGTTCTCCCCTGCGGGGATTTTCGATATGTGGGAAAGCGAGCAGATCACGGGCGATCCACGCAACTCCCTTTACATAAGGAGGGATGAGTGTGCCTAGGGAAATGGAGTTCTTCATCTTCCTCCTTGAGAAATACGCGGAGGAGAAGGGCGTAACCGCGACGAACGCATTCGACCAGTGGGACGCTCACGGCATTACGCAGGAGATATACGACAACTACGAGATGTACCACAGCGAGCGCATCGAGAACGCCTTCGAGGACATCGACAGCCTGCTGGCGACGGGAAGGCACGCGTGGTAGAGCTCCGGCGCGTCACGGCATGTGGCAGAAGGGCTTGACGAGGGCGCCCATCATCGCTTCGCGGTAGCCTTAGTGCGGCGCAGCGCGCGGCATGACCAGCGAGCCCAGCGCTGGCGCGGGCTTTGCCGTGGAAATAAAATTCCAATTTGATCAGGCGATATGCTGACAAGGGATCGCTTGCGCCTGCTGGCTGCACGCCCGCGCTTGCACGTTCCCTCTGGGCGCGCGATTCGGGCCGATGGGCGCCTTGCACGCTTGCCGTGCTCTCTTGGGCGCGCTTATAGTAGGGATGTCGCGAGACGGGCTTTCTTCTGCGCTGCTCGTCGTTTCTGCCTATGGGCGACGTTCTCCATAGGGCTCCGAGAGGGCCCGCGGACGCGGTCATCTCGCTTGCGGCTCCGAGGGGAGCTGCGGGCGTAATCGCTCTGCTCACGGCTCCGAGAGGAGTCTGCGGGCGCGGTTCTTCTGCTTGCGCGCCCGTCTCTTTCTGCGCCGTTTTCCCGTTTGGAGCTCCTGCGTCGCTTTCGCTGCGCCGCATGCCGTGCGCGCGGCAAAGGCGTCTTGCAGGGGCGCTTTTCAAGAGAAGAAAGAAGGAACTCGTGGATTTGTTCACTCAGAAGAAGGGACTCGCGCTCGCGGGCCTCGTCGTCGGCGTGGGGCTGGCGATCCTGGCGTTTCTCGGCAACCCGCCGAACATGGCGATGTGCGCGGCCTGCTTCATTCGCGACATGGCCGGCTCGCTCAAGCTGCACACCGCCGCTCCCGTGCAGTATTTCCGCCCTGAAATCGTGGGCCTGGTGGTGGGTTCGTTCTTGATCGCGGTGGCCACGCGTGAGTACCGCTCGACGGCGGGGTCGTCGCCCATGACGCGCTTCGTGCTCGGATTCATCATGATGATCGGCGCGCTCGTGTTTTTGGGCTGCCCGCTGCGCATGGTCATCCGCATGGCGGCAGGCGACCTGAACGCGTGGGTGGGCCTCATCGGCTTCGTACTCGGCGTGGGCACCGGCGCGCTCTTCCTGAAGCGTGGCTTCTCGCTCGGGCGCGAGTACGACACCAACAAGGCGGCCGGCGCGGTGCTGCCCATCTTGCTCATCGCGGGTCTCGTGATCAGCATCGCCACGGCCGCGTTCGTCGTGAGCGAGACGGGCCCCGGCTCCAAGCACGCGCCGTGGCTCGCAGCTCTCGTCGTGGCGCTCGTGGTGGGCGCGTTGGCGCAGAAGGCGCGCATCTGCTTCGCAAGCGGCCTGCGCAACGCGTTCCTCGTGCGCGACTTCGAGATGCTTCTGCCCATCGCGGGCATGTTCGTGGTCATGGTGATCTACAACCTGGCCACGGGCAGCTTTAAGCTGAGCTTTGACGGCCAGCCCATCGCGCACTCCCAGCACCTGTGGAACATCCTTGGCCTGTACGCCGTGGGCCTCGGCGCGGTGCTTGCCGGCGGCTGCCCGCTGCGTCAGATGATCCTGGCCGGCCAGGGATCGTGCGACGGTGCCGTCACCTTCCTCGGCATGCTGGTGGGCGCTGCATTCGCTCACAACTTCGGCCTGGCGGGCGCGGCTGCGGCGGCGGCCACGGCTGAGACCGCCGCGGTGGCGGGCGGCCCGGCCTTCGCCGGCCAGGTGGTGCTCGTGTGCGGCATCGTCGTGCTGCTCGTGATCGGCGCGGCCAACGTGCGCAGGCAGAAGGCCGCCGCGTCGGCGCCTGCTGCGACGAAAGTCCCGGCGCTCGACGCCGACGAGGCCGCCCCGGCGGCCAACTAGTCCCCGGCGGTCAACGAGCCCCTGGTGGCAGGTGAGCTCTCGGCGGCAAGCGTGCGCGAGACACGCGAAATGAAACTTGGGCGCATGCGCCCGCGAGAAAGGAATATCATGATCGAAGTAGATGCCCGCGGGCTTTCTTGCCCCGAGCCCATGCTGATGGCCACTGACGCCGTGCGCTCCTCGAATGGCGAGGAGGTGCGCGTGCTCGTGAGCTCGGCCACGGCGCGTGACAACGTGAGGAACGTGGCGCGGAAGGCCAAACGCGAGGCCGTGGTCGAGGAGCTCGGCGCCGACTTCGCGATCACCATCAGGTAGCGAGGGCGAGAGACGGAGGGTAGCGGAATGGGGAAGGCGATGCCGCATGTCGTAGCGACGTTCTACACGACCACGGCCGCGCTCGCCATGCAGCGAGCGGGCGCGCGGCACGGTCTGCGCGGGCGGCTTGCTCCCATTCCGCGCCAGCTCTCCGCAGGCTGCGGCTTCGCGTGGCGCGAACCGGCAGCAGGCGGCGAGGAGGCTGTGGCTGCGGCTGCCGACGCCGTGCGCACCGCTCTCGAGGTCGAGGGGATCGAGGCTGAGGGCGTGGTACTGCTCGACCTGTGAGACGAGGATGACGACGATGATCTACTTTGACAACGCGGCGACCACCTTGCAGAAGCCGCCTGAGGTGGCTCGCGCGGTGGCAGCGGCGCTCTCGTCGTTCGGCGGCGTGGGGCGAGGCGTGCACCCGGCCTCCCTAGCTGCGGGGCTTGCCGTGTATGAGGCGCGCGATGCGGTGGCGCAGCTGCTCGGCGCGCCGAGCGCTTCCCGCGTGGCGTTCGCTGCGAACGCCACGGAGGCCCTGAACATCGCCATCCGCGGGCTTCTGCCAAGAGACGGCGTTGCGGTGACTACGGCGGCGTCGCATAACTCGGTGCTGCGCCCGCTGTTCGCCGCGCGCGACGAGTGCGGCTGCGAGGTACGCGTGGCGCCGCATGACGCGCGCGGGGCGCTCGACTACGCCGCGCTCGAGCGCTTGGCGCGCGGCGCTGACCTGGTGGTACTCACACACGCCTCGAACCTCACGGGCGACGTGTACGACGCCTCGCGCGTCGCGCGCATCGCGCACGAGGCCGGCGCGCACGTGGTTCTCGATGCGGCGCAGACTGCCGGCGCCCTCCCCGTTGACATGGCGGCGCTCGGCGTGGACGTCCTGTGCTTCACGGGCCACAAGAGCTTGATGGGGCCGCAGGGCACGGGCGGCCTGTGCGTGGCCGCGGATACGGATGTGCCGCCGCTTCTGGAGGGCGGCTCGGGTACGCACAGCTTCGACGAGCGCCACCCGCGCTTCATGCCTGAGTCCCTTGAGGCGGGAACGCTCAATGCGCACGGCCTGGCGGGCTTGGCGGCGGGCGTGGCGTACCTGCAGGCGCGCGGCGTGGCTGACGTGGCCGCGCACGAGGCGCGCCTCGTCCAGCGCCTGCGCGCGGGCCTTGCGCGCATGCCGGGCGTGCGCGTGCTCGGCGGCGGGGAGTCCGCGGGGCATTGCGGCATCGTGGCGCTCAACGTGGGCGAGGCCGACTCGGCCCTCGTGGCTGACCGCTTGGCAGCCGAGTGGGGCATCTGTACGCGCGCGGGTGCCCACTGCGCGCCGCTCATGCACCGCGCGCTCGGCACCGAGTCCCAGGGCGCCGTCCGCGTGAGCTTCGGCGCCTTCAACACGGAGGACGAAGTGGACGAGTGCCTGGAGGTTCTGGAGGTGATCGCGCATGACGTATCGTGTGGGCGTTGATATCGGTTCGACAGCGGCGAAGGTGGTGGTGCTCGACGGAGACGAGCTGGTGTTTACCCTGCTTGAGCCGACGGGCTACAGCAGCGTAGACGCCGCCGAGCGCATCGAGGCGGCGCTCGTACAGGCGGGCTTTCCGCTTGAGGAGTGCGATGTGGTGGCCACGGGTTACGGGCGCGTGTCGGTTCCCTACGCGCGCAAGGCGGTCACCGAGATCACCTGCCACGGACGTGGCGCGGCGTTTCTATTCGGACCCGATGGCGTGGTAGTAGACATTGGCGGGCAAGACACGAAGGCTATCGTGCTCGAGCGCGGACGTGTGGCGAAGTTCAACATGAATGACAAGTGCTCGGCGGGAACAGGCAAGTTCCTCGAGATTATGGCAAACCGCATGGGCGTCACTCAGGTGCAGCTCGAACAGCTGGCGCGTCGCGGTCATCCGACGCAGATTTCGTCTATGTGCACGGTGTTTGCGGAGAGCGAGGTTATCTCGCTTATCGGCGCGGGCACCCCGCGCGAGGACATCGCCTGGGGCGTCATCGAGTCGGTGGCGGCGAAAGTGCGCCCGCTTGTGCCGAGTGTCGCAGGCGCGCGTCATTTTCTCACGGGCGGTCTGTGCGAGAACGACTATCTGGTGGAGCGCCTGTCGGCTCAGCTCGATGCCAAAGTGGAAACCTGCCCGCAAGCTCGGTTCGCCGGTGCTATTGGCGCGGCCTTGTCGGTTCCGCTTGCAAGTGCGGAATAAGCGCGGTGCTCTAAGGGGCACGTGCTGACTTCGGTGTGCTGTTTACGGTTCGGCCAACTTCATCTGCGGCCCACATCAGCTATGACCAGCGTATACAACTAACACACTTCGTCTTATTGGTGGAGCTTATGAGAAAGAAGAAATCATGACAACACAAGACTTACCTGCCATTTTTGAGGAGTTCGATGAGTCGCGGCGCGCGGGGTTCATCAACGCAATGAACTTCAAGGAAACTGGCGGTCGCCTGGTGGGGTATCTGTGCAGCTACACGCCGCTCGAGGTCATTGAGGCAGCGGGTGCCTCCGGTGTGGCACTGTGCGGCATGAGTAACGAACCAGTTGCCGAGGCCGAGACGGTGCTGCCTAAGAATCTCTGCCCGCTCATCAAGAGCACCTATGGGTTCGCGCATGCTGACAAGTGCCCCTACACCTATTTCGCCGACGTCATTGTGGGTGAGACCACTTGTGATGGTAAGAAGAAGATGTACGAGCTGCTCTCCGACATCAAAGACACGTACGTGTTGCAGCTGCCGCAGGGTCAGGGACGTGCATGGGCTCAGGATGCGTGGCGTGAGGAGGTGCGTCTGCTTAAGGAGGAACTCGAGCGTCGCTACGACATCACGGTAACTGATGATGATCTGCGTTCAGCTGCCGAGGTACGCAATCGCTTCCGCCGCGCCATGGTCGAACTCTACGAGCTGCAGGCCAACGTGCCGCCGGCCATGAGCGGTGTGGAAATGATGACCACGGCGCTGCAGAGCACATTCAGCTTTGATATCAATGAGAGCATCGAGCGCGTGGAGTCGCTGTTCGAGAAGCGTCGGAATGCCTACGAGGCAGGGGAGCGTCCTATATCAGTTGACGCGAAGCGCATTCTTATCACGGGATGCCCCTCAAGCGGCGTCATCCAGAAGGTGGGCATGGCTGTCGAGCGTAACGGCGGCGTTATCGTGTGTCTGGATGACTGTTCGGGCGAGCGCACACAAGCCATGATGATTGACCCGCAAGCAGACGACATCCTTGGTGCCATTGCCGAGCGCTACCTGGCCATCCACTGCTCGGTTATGACGCCGAACTCCGAGCGCATGGACAACACGGCCGCCATGTGTGAGAAGTATCATGTCGACGGCGTGATCGACCTCACGCTTACCGCGTGCCATACCTTTGCCGTGGAGTCCGAGCTCATGAGCCGCAAGATGGAAGAGATCGGCGTGCCCTATCTGCAGATCGAGACTGACTACGCAACGGCCGACCAAGGGCAGATCGACACGCGTATAGCGGCCTTTATCGAAATGCTGTAGGCTGGTGCGAAACAGCATCGGCGCGAGGGGCGCGCGGGCTGGCGCTGAGTCGAGGCTTACGACCAAGGCATGCGGCTGCGGCGCGTCAGCCTCGAGTTAGCACAAGGAATCGAAAGGGAAGAAGGTTCTCGTGTCAACGTACGTGATCGCATTCGAGTCGACCCATGCGGCCATGGCGGCCTCGAAGACGCTCGCCTCGGGCAGCGTGGACTTCCAGACCATTCCCGTGCCCACCGCGATCAGCGCGGGCTGCGGCATCGCCGTGAGGTTCGACGCGCCTGACCCCGAGGAGGTGCTCGCGCGCATCTTCGGCGCGAAGCGCGACACGGGCCTGGCCTCCCTCTACCGCGCCACCGGTGACAAGACCTACGAGCGCGTCTGCGCCCTGTAGCCAAGGAGGCGGCGGGCCCATCGCCCGCGCGCCGCGAAGGAAAGGAAGCTCTACCATGACCAAGATCCTCGACGGATTCGGCAAACCCTGCCCCATGCCGCTCGTGATGGCGAAGAAGGAGATCGACGCGGGCTGCCATGACCTGGCCGTCCAAGTTGACAATGAGACGGCGGTGAAGAACCTCACGCGCCTGGGGAAGAAGACCGGCCTTGCGGTGGCGTGCGACGTCATCGAGGGCGGCTGGCTCATGACGTTCTCCGAGGGCGACGGCACCACTCCCGCCGAGCCTGATCTGGCCGCGGCCATCTCCGCGGGCCCGGCCTGCTCTGCGGGCGGCGGCTGCGGATATGCGGTGTTCGTGGGGAAAGACCACGTGGGCGAAGGCGACGGCGAGCTCGGCTACAACCTCATGAAGATGGCGCTCTACACGCTTTCCGAGAGCGATGAGGTGCCGGCGAGCCTGCTGTTCATGAACTCCGGCGTGAAGCTCGTGGCGGGTGACGAGCAGCAGATCGTCGACAGCGTGCACGCGCTCGAGGAGAAGGGCACCGAGGTGCTCGTGTGCGGCACCTGCCTGGACTTCTACGGCGTGAAGGAGAGCCTGAAGGCTGGCGAGGTATCCAATATGTACGACATCCTGGGACGCATGCAGGAGGCGGCGAAGGTCATCACGCTGTAGCGTTTCGGGCGCCCCGCTAGCGAAGAGCCGGCGGGGCGCACTTTGTCTTCCTGCCGCTCTCATGGGCGCTCGGCTTGAGGTGAAAAGGCAGGTGACGCGCCTGCGCGAGCGGCGCGTAAAGCAGACCGAGCGGCGGCGGGCGACGTGCGGAAGACGCGCTGCCCGAGGTTGCCCTCGTGGAAACATCTTTCTAAATTTAAGCGTATTTCCCTAACGTATAATCCCACGCTACGAGAAGAGAAGAGAAATTGGTGGGAGTTCGTGGGCAAATACGAGGACATGAGAGATGCGGCATTGGCCATCATGAGCGAGGGCGGCGTTCGCGCGCTCACGCTTCCGCTTCTGTTCGAGCGCGCGCATACGGGCGCAGGTACGTTCTACCATTACTTCAAGGATCGCGAGGACCTGATCGAGGCGGTGTTCGTCTACTGCTACAGCGTGGCGGTGCACGAGCTGGCCGACAAGGACGACCCCGCGGCTCCCACGCGCCAGCGCTTTGATGATCTGTGCAAGCACATGTACCACGCCTACGTGTTCTACCCCCAGGAGCTGAACTTCCTGTACTGGCACACCTTCGGCTACGTCGAGCCTGACGTGAACTGCTGCCGCGTGATCCCGTCGGTCATGCTGCTCACGGGTATCATTGACACCGCGCAGAAGGAGGGGCTCGTGCGCACCGACGTGGCGCCGTCCGTCATGGCGCGTGTGGTGCGCGGCATGGTGGCGAGCGTGTTCTGGGGATACGAGCGCGATGCCTACGTGATGGACGAGACTGCCGCCGAGCGCTTCGCGGCGAGCGCCTGGCGCGCCATCGAGGAGCTTTGACGAACGCTTAGCCTGCGCCGACGCGCCCTAGTCCGAGAACGTGATCTTGCAGGCGGAGTCCTCCACCACGCGCCCGATTCTCCAAGGGGCCCGCCCGCTCTCGCGCGCGAACGTCGCCTCGAACGCCGCGGCGCGCTCAGGCGGCACGGCCGCCAGGATCCCGCCTGAGGTCTGCGGATCGCAGATCACCGCCATGCGGTTGTCGAACTCGTCATCGCCAAGCTCGCCTTGGACGACGAACGGCGCGGCGTAGTCCATGATCGAGAACGTGCGGTTCGGGCGGCAGTACGCGCACGACAGCTCCCACGCGCGCTCGAACAGGGGCAGCGCGTCCCAGTCGAGCACGGCGCCGACGTGGCTCGCCTCGAGCATCTCGTGCAGGTGCCCGGCCAGGCCGAACCCTGTCACATCGGTGGCCGCGTGTGCGCCCGCTTCGAGCATGGCCGTGCCGCCAGCGCGGTTGAGCTCCTTCATCGACGCGATGACCGGCGCGAACGTCGCGGCGTCCACCTCGCCGATCTTGTACGCGGCGCTCACGAGCCCCACGCCGAGCGGCTTGGTGAGGAAGAGCACGTCGCCGGCGCGCGCACCCTCGTTGCGCATGATGAGTTCGGGGTGCACGGTGCCGAACACGCACAGGCCGTACTTCGGCTCGGGGTCGTCCACCGAGTGCCCGCCCACGATGAGCGCGCCTGCCTCGGCCACGGCGTCGGCGCCGCCCGCGAGCACCTCGCGCGCCACGGCGTTGCCGAGCGCGCAGTCGAGCGCGAGCACGTTCAGGGCGCACACGGGGGTCGCCCCCATGGCGAACACGTCGGAGAGCGCGTTGGCCGCGGCGATGCGCCCGAAGTCGTACGGGTCGTCCACCAGGGGCGTGAGGAAGTCCACCGTGAGCACGGCGGCCACTTCGTCGCTCAGGCGGAACACCGCTGCGTCGTCGCTCGTCTCGAAGCCGAGCAGCAGGTTGCGTGCGAAGGGCGAGCTATCGTTCGCGCCGCTCAAAATGGGTGCGAGTATGTCGGCGAGGTCGCCCGGACCCCACTTCGCCGCTCAACCGCCCTTCGACGTTAGCTCGGTGAGGCGAACGCGCTCCTTCTCGCTCATGGCACCCTCCTTTCGCGTTGCTCGCATCGCCCCATTATAGGCCAACCCCCGTCCCCGCGCTCCGCACGTCCCCGCGCGTTCACCCGTGGCCTTGCCTTCGGCAATTCATGCCTGAAGAATAATTCCAGTTAAGGTTTTGTGCGCAAGCTGTTATGTTCAAAAAGGAGACCTGGAGCCTCGGAGGTGCGCTTCGGCATGCCCTGAGCTTCAGGTCAAAGGAGGAAAGCGAGAAGAGGAAAGGAGTGGGTAGCTCATGCAACTGACACGCAGAGGCTTCTTCAAGAGCATCGGCGCCGCGTTCGCTGCGACGGCAGCCTTCGAGGTCGTGGCAGCGTCCCCGGCTCTGGCTGTTGAGACGTCCAAAGAGTGGAAGCTCGTGAACACCGAGGAGTACACGAACATCTGCTGCTACTGCGCAGGCGGATGCGGATCGTTGTGCTCAGTGCGCGACGGCGAGCTCATCAACCTTGAGGGCGACCCCGACCACCCCATCAACAAGGGTGGCCTGTGCCCGAAGGGCGCCTCGATGTTCCAGCTGCGCAACATCGTGGACCCGCAGACGCGCGAGGTCATCAAGAATCCCGAGCGCGTGACCAAGCCCATGGTGCGCCGTCCCGGTGCCAAGGACTGGGAGCCCATCACATGGGAGGACGCGATCAAGGAGATCGCACGCAAGGTGAAGGATACGCGTGACGCCACCTTCATCGAGAACGAGGGCGGCATGACCGTCAACTGGACCCCCGGCATCGCAAGCTTGGGCGGTTCGCAGGAGAATTCCGAGGAAGAGTACCTCATCTTGAAGATGATGCGCTCGCTTGGTGTCGTTGCGATCGACAACCAAGCCCGTGTTTGACACGGCCCCACTGTCGCCGGTCTGGCGGCATCATTTGGTCGCGGCTCCATGACGAGCCATTGGTGCGACTTCCAAAACACCGACGTGATCCTGCATTGCGGGTCCAACTCCGTCGAAAACCACCCCGTGAGCTCCAAGTGGCTGAACAAGGCGCATGAGCGCGGGGCGAAGTGGATCGTGGTCGATCCGCGCTACACCCGTACTGCCGAGATGGCCGACATCTACTGCCCCATTCGCTCGGGCACGGACATCGCGTTCTACGGCGGCATGTACCACTACATCATCGAAAACCTGATCGAGCCGAACCTGGCCGATTACCTGGCGGGCAAGGAAGTTCCCGTCTATAACTTCGAGTATCTGCTCAACTACACCAACGCGAGCTACCTGCTCGATCCCGAGTACTCCTTCGACGTCGAGTCGGGCCTGTTCTCAGGCTACGACGAGGCGACCAGGACCTACTCCAACCACTCCTGGCACTACCAGACCGAGTCTGAGGAGCAGTGGGATACCGCGGGCGACTACGCCTGGGCGGTCAAGCCGGGCGTGCCCGAGTTCACCACCCCCACGCTGCAGCACCCGAAGCGCGATATGACGCTGCAGGACCCGATGTGCGTGTACCAGCAGTTCAAGAAGCACTACTCCCGCTACGACATCGAGACCGTGTGCAACGTCTGCGGCATGGACCGCCAGACGCTCGAGCTCGTCTACGAGACGTACTCAGCCTCCGCGGCGCCGGGCAAGGCCGGCATGATCCTGTACGCCCTCGGCCAGACGCAGCACACCTACGGCGCCCAGAACACGCGTGCCATGTCGGTCATGCAGCTGCTCTTGGGCAACATCGGCGTGCCTGGCGGCGGCGTGAACGCGCTGCGCGGCGAGCCGAACGTCCAGGGCGCCACTGACATGGGCATGATGGTGAACGAGCACCCTGCGTACCTCAAATGGGCCAACACCACCGATCGCTCGTCTCTGCGCAAGTGGCTTGAGTCCCAGACGTATTCGGACGGCTACTACACCAACAAGCCCAAGTTCATCGTGTCGTCGCTTAAGGAGTGGTTCGGCGAGAACGCCACCGTGGAGAACGACTACGGCTACGACTGGTGGCCGAAGGTCCCCTCCAAGAAGACCGACCAAGACTACACGCACATCTCAACGTTCGAGCTCATGAGCCAGGGCGTCATCAAGGGCTACTTCAACTGGGGCATGAACCCCTGCCACTCAGCCCCGAACGCGTCCAACGTGCGCCGCGCCATGGCCAACCTCGACTGGCTCGTGGTGGCTGACCAGGTGGCTACCGAATCCGCCACCTTCTGGAAGGCGCCTGACATGAGCCCCGAGGAGATCAACACCACGGTGTACTTCTTGCCGTGCGCGCTCATCTACGAGAAGCCGGGCGTCATCCTGAACTCCGGCCGCTGGCTGCAGTATCGCTACCAGGCCGTCGAGCCGTGGGACGAGGCCAAGCCCGACTACGAGATGTGCGATTTGCTGTGGACCGAGATTTGCAGGCTCTACGAGGCGGAGGGTGGCGCGAACCCCGATCCGATTCTCAAGACCAAGTGGGACTACTACATCGACGGCAAGATCGATCCGCGCCCCGTGGCGTGGGCCCTCAACGGCTACCGCGTGGCGAACTCCGACTTCGCCGACGAGAAGGTCGATCTGCTCTCCGGCTACTCCGAGATGGCCGCTGACGGCTCCACGGCGTGCGCCATGTGGATCTACTCTGGCTTCTGGAACAACAACGACGCTCCGCTCGACCCGGCCGCCCAGCCCATCGGACGTCGCGACAACGATGACAAGTCGGGCCTCGGCCTGTACTCGAACTGGGCGTTCAGCTGGCCCTCGAATCGCCGCATCCTGTATAACCGCAACTCGGCTGACATGAGCGGCAAGCCGTGGGCTGCCGACAAGAAGCTCGTCGAGTGGACGGGGGAGAAGTGGGACCTGGTCGACCAGGCCGACTTCGTGGCTGCCAAGAATGGTGCGCCCGTACCGCCCAATAACAAGACGTTCTTCATGCTCTGGGAGCAGAACGGCCGTCTGGAGAGCTACGGCATGGAGGACGGCCCCGTCCCCGAGTTCTACGAGCCCTTCGAGAGCCCGGTCGAGAAGAACCTGCTCAACGGTGCGCTCTCCTCGCCGTGCATGCGCTTCGCCGAGTACGAGTCCACCAAGCACGGCGACGCTGCAGACTACCCGATTGTGGCCACCACCTACTCGGTGACCGAGCATTGGCAGACCGGCGGCCAGTCGCGCGCCTGCCCCGCGCTCGTGGAGGCCATGCCCGCCCAGTTCGTCGAGATCTCCGAGGAGCTGGCGGCTGAGAAGAGCATCAAGCCAGGTGACAAGGTGCGCGTGTTCAACAACCGCGGCTCGGTCGTGGTTGACGCGGTGATCACCAAGCGCCTGAAGCCGATGCGCGTCCACGGCGTGACCCAGCATCTGGTGGGCCTCACGCACCACTACAGCTGGGCCGGCGTGTTCGGCACCGAGGCTTCCACCGTGAACGACCTCACCCCGAACGTGGGCGATCCCAACTCGTTCACGCCGGAGTACAAGGCGTTCCTCGTTGACATCGAGAGGGCGATAGGGGGTGCGAAGTAATGGCGGAGAAAGCTATCTTATTTGACACATCCCGCTGCACGGGGTGCCACGCTTGCCAGATCGCGTGCAAGTGCTGGAACAACCTGCCCTCGCCTACGGGGCTGAACGAGAACAAGTTCTCGGGCACTCATCAGAACCCGCCTGACCTGAACGGCCAGACGCGCCTGATCATGACGTACAACGAGTCCGAGGGCACCCTGCCCACCAAGACCGTCCAATGGGCGTTCGGGCGCCGCTCCTGCCAGCATTGCGCAGACGCGCCGTGCGCGAGCATCTGCCCGGCGGGCGCCATCTACAAGGACGTGGTCACCGGCATGGTGACCACGGATAACTCCAAGTGCGTGGCTTGCCAGTACTGCTCGACGGCCTGCCCCTTCGACGTACCGCGCTACGACGGCGTGCAGGGTACCATCAACAAGTGCACAGGCTGCGTCGACCGCATCGAGCAGGGCATGGCCCCGGCCTGCGTGACCACGTGCCAGCCCGAGGCGCTCGCTTTTGGCGACCGCGACGAGATGCTGGTCGAGGCCGAGAAGCGCCTTGAGATGCTCAAGCAGCGCGGCTACGAGAACGCCGTCATATACGGCGCCGAGGAGATGGGCGGCCTGCACGTCATCCAGGTGCTCAAGTACGGCGTTGAGGCGCATGGCCAGGTGGCCAACCCGACGGTGAGCCCGGTGACTACGCTCACCAACCTCATGAAGCCGGTCACGGGTGTGGTTTCGGGCGTCACGGTGCTCGGCCTGGCCGCCATGTTCGGCCTGGCCGCCGGCTACAAGCGCGACAAGGTGGTGTACAACGCCGAGACCGAGGACACGATCAGCCTCATCACGGGCGACGTCGTGAAGCACGGCGACGGCCAGGACACCACGTCGGTGAAGGACCACATCCTGGAGAACCTTCCCGGCAAGAAGGGAGGCGACCATGAGTAACGCACGTGTTCAGGTTACCCCCGAGCAGGTCGTGGAGAACAAGCGGTTCCTGGAAGCTCGCGAGCAGAAGGGCACCGAGCGCTACATTGTCCGCCACTCCAAGCAGGCGCGCATCACGCATGACGTCACCATCATCGCGTGCATCCTGCTGTGCATCACGGGCCTGTTCGTGTTCGTGCCGCCGCTGTCCCAGGCGGTCGGCTCCGACGTGGTGTTCATCATTCGCATGGGTCACCGCGTGATCGGCGTGGTGTTCGTGGCGGTACCGCTCATCAGCGCCATCATGGCGCCGAAGGGCGTGGCGCATATCTTCAGGAACCTCTTCGCCAGGTGGGACTCCGACGACAAGAAGTGGATGATCCTGTTCTTCCCCTACCTGTTCATGGCGAAGTGGATCCATATGCCCGACCAGAGCGAGGTCAAATCCGGCCAGCGCTTCGCTGACGGCATGCTGTGGTTCGCGGGCGCGCTCATGGGCGTCACGGGCGTCGTGATGCTTCTGGGCTCCACCGTGTTCGACTTGGACGGTGGCGTGTACGCCGTCATGCTGCTTCTGCACGACATCGGGTTCTTCCTGATCGCCGTGTTCGGCATGGCCCATATCTTCCTGGGCGCGGGCATCTTCCAGCCCTACCGCGGCACCCACAGGCTCATGTTCGGCGACGGACTCGTCTCCGAGTCCGATGCCCTGTACCACTGGGGCCACTGGGCGCGCGAGGAGATCGCAAGCGGCAAGAACGTCATCGAGAAGTAGAGGGCGCGCCGCTCCCGCCCGCCCCTCCGGGGGCGGGCGGGGCGCCTGCACGCGCTGCTGCGAGCCCCGCGGGCCTTGCGAAGAAGGCCCGCGGGGCTCGCAAGCAAGCTATGACGAAGGAACTGTTCCATGAACCTGAAACTCATCGACGCGGCGATCGCCGCGTACACCGGCAAGCTCGACGACGCTGACGCGGCGCGCTTGGCGTTCTTCCGCGCGCTGTGGGACGTGCAGGCCGCCTGCGCGGCCGAGGCGCCCGCCCAGGTTGCCTGGGAGGCGCCGGCACCGTCTGACGTGCGCGCCGCCTACGAGGACGCCCGTCCCGTGCTGAGCGTCGCGCCTGTCGCCATCGACGCTGACGCGCTCGCTGCGGCGCTCGGCAAGCTCGCGGGTGTGTTCGCCGACGCAGGCGGCTTCCCCGACAATGTGGTCGCGGCGTTCGCGCGCGTGAAGTGGGACCGCGTGGTACGTGCGAGCGACCTCGCGCTCGCAGGGTCGGACCCGAGCGCATGGCTCGCCGACTTCGCGGCCGTGCTCGCCGACGACGGCATGACCGAGGATCAGGCGCACCTCGGCGCCTTGGCGGCGTCTCTGGCGCTCAAGGTGCAGCTCGAGCGCCCGGCGCAGGCCGCCATGGGCGCGCTGCGCGCCGCCGGCGCCGCCGAGCCGCGTCCGCTTCTGTGCCCGGTGTGCGGCAGCGCTCCGCACCTGGCGCACGTGGGCGGGGCCACCTCGTCAGCGGGGCGCGGGCGCGCGCTCGTGTGCCCCCAGTGCGCGGCGGTGTGGGAGTTCGAGCGCGTGCGCTGCGCGCGCTGCGGCACGCGCAGCCAGGCGCACCTGCACTTCTTCAACGTCGAGGGTGATGACGCGCACCGCCTGGCCACGTGCGACGAGTGCGGCGGCTACATCCGCACGCTGTACTCCGAGGACGCCTTGGCGCCCTGCTCCTACGAGGTCGAGGACGTGGTGATGGCCCGCCTCGACGCCATCGCGCAGGACCCGGGCAGGGGAGGGGAGCACTAGCGCCTCTTCGAGGCGAAAGCGGCCTTTCCGGTGTTCAAACGGCTTGCCAGCATGGCGGCTTGGCAAGCGACTCGCCCTTTACATGCATATTGAGTTTCCGCAGTACGTGTACGCCGCGGCTGTTTGAACACCGAAAAGGCCGCTTGGCAGATTATAAGCAGAAACCGCCCGCGCGAGCGAGATGCCGCGCGGGCGGTTTCCGTTTTGCGGACGAGGGGTCGCGGCCGCGACTGCGGGGCTCGCAGGCGGGCCGACAGATGCTAAGCGCGGGTGTCGCTTACGTGCTGGCAGGCGTCGCCGTAGAGCACGTAGCCGTCCGAGGCCGTGATCTCGTTGCCGTACACGGGGTCGAGCGCGACGAAGTTGCCCAGCGTGAGGTTGTCGGGGTCGTGCGCATCCCTAAACCCGATGAGGCAGATCCAGTGCTCGCCCCACGAGCCGGCCACGTGGATGACGGTCGGGCGCCCGGCGGATATCTCGTCGTAAGCCTCCCGCAGCAGCGCTGCGTCAGACCCGAGGCTGCGGAACGACGAGTTCCCGCCGCCCCAGCGGGGCCACGTGCAGCAGCCGCAGCCGTAGAAGGAGTGGTCGGTGGCCTGCCCGGTGATGACGGCATCGCCGTAGGCGCAGGCATAACCGGGGCAGCAGATCATGTGGCCGTCAGCCACCTGGTTGCCGATCTGCGCGATGACGGCGGGGTCGTAGGGAAGCGTGCGGTTGGCCTTGAGGTCGGCCTGCGCCTGGGTGACCTTCGCGGCAACCTCGCGCGCGATGGCGGGCACGCTGAGCGCGCCGGGCGCTCCTTCGGCGGCGAGGGCCGGCGCGGGCGCAGCTGCGAGGGAGAACGCCGCGAACGAGGCGGCGAGGGCGGCGGCCGCAAGAGGTCGCGCGAGGCGTTCGAATACGCGTTGGGGCACGTGAAAGCGTCCTTTCCCGGCCGCATAGGGTGCGTTTGACGTGGGCGCGGCCGCCGAAGAGGTTACCAAAGCGTCGCCGCCTCGTCGGAAATCGCCTCAATCTGTGCGAGCTGTCCACATCCGATGCACCCAACCCCCACGTCTTGCGCATCCATTCTCCACGTCCGCTGCGCCCTTTCCCCACAACGTCTTCGAAAGAAAACCAACACCCCAGGTGAGAGCCTTGTTAGTCACCTTTGACGCTCTGCCGAGCCGCCGTCAGAAGGCGTCGCGGCCCCAAAACGCGGAGAGCCTGCCTGGGGGCGGGCTCTCCGAGGGGGTGCTTGCGGTGCGCTGTCGGCTTGCTACCGGTGCGCGGCCTCGAGACGGGCGAGCTCCTCGGGCGTCGCCGACTTCGGGGCGGTTGCCAGCAGGCGCTCGGCGGACTCGCGGCGCGCCATGGCGTGCTCGAAGTCCCTCGTGCCCACGAAGACCTCCTTGAGCCACGGGTTCACGCCGAGCTTCTTCGCGCGGTACAGGATGTAGGCGAGCGCGGCCACGTTGGCGGCCAGGGCCACGGCGGAGACGGCGAGGTTCACGTCGGGGTTGTTCACCGACTGCGCGGCGAAGATGGAGTCGTTCGCGAACATCGGGAACACCTGGCAGAACATGCACCAGGTTGCCAGCGTGAACGCGCGGTTCTGGATCCAGCCGCCCCTGTTCCACAGGAAGCAGGCGATGGTGGGGGCGAGCAGCAGGGCGACGCCGCAGTACCAGGAGTGCGTCGGCAGGCAGTTGTAGGTGTAGCAGAAGTTCCACAGGTCGTAGGCGATGATGAAGACCCACGTCATGTCGGGCCACAGCATGTCCTTGCGGTCCTTGGAGATGTAGATGCCGAGCCATCCGGTCATGCAGGCGATGTTCAGGATGCCGGCGATGCCGTTGAGCACGTTGTGCCAGCCGCCGTAGAGCAGGACGCCCTCGGGGGACACCCAGGTGGTGCCGAACGCGCGCACGGCGCTCTCGAAGTCGCTCACCACGGCGATCAGGATGTTGATGGCCACGATGACGAACGGGAAGTACTTGAACCACTGCGAGCGGCCGATCTTGGTCCACGAGTACTTCAGCATCATGAAGCCGATGCAGCCCGCGGTGGCGGCGTACACCTTCGCGTAGTGGAACCAGCCGTTCATGTCGGTGTGCGTGGGGTTGGCAAGCGCCCACTCGGCGCCCATCGCCGCGCTGATCTCCACGACGAGGCAGTACACCGTCATGGCGCCGCACAGGCCCACGAACACGGTCAGGCCGCCGACCTTCGTGCGCCGCTCGAACTCGTTCAGCAGGATGAGCGCGACGAGGACGACGATCATCCCGGCCCATTGGTATAAGGCTTGGTCGCCGTATACGTCAAACAACATGAGAACCCCTCCTTTGGGTTTGCGAGGCAGGTTGCCCCGCGCTTCGACTCCAGCCCTCGGGCGGCTTCAAGCCGCCCCTCCCCGCGTCTGACACCCTCGCTTCCGTCTGAGCCTTGCAGCTGCCCTTTGCGTCCGCTCCCTCGCTTCCGTCTGAGCCTTGCAGCTGCTCCCGCGCCTCAGCGGTCCATGTGCAGCGTCTGTGCGATGAGGTCCTTGATCACCTCGTCGCTCACGTCGGGGTTGCGGCGCAGGAAGGCCGTCACCCCGATGAGCAGCACGTAGAACGTCTCGTACACGTGCGTGATGCGCAGCTCGTGCAGCGCCTCGTAGTCGCGCACGGTGTGGCTCTCCATGAAGCGCGCCACGCGGTCGGCCACGCGGTTGATGAACTCGATGTAGAGCGACGCGTTCTCCTTCGAGGCCAGCGCGATGCGGAACGAGTCGTTCTCGAACAGCGCGAGCCGCAGCAGGCGCACCACGCTGGTGAGGGCGTCCTCGATCTCGCCGACCGTGCGCTGGGCGTCCCAGTAGTGCACGGCCTCGATGAAGTCGGCGACGTACGTGTCGAGCACGGCTGACGTGACGGCTTCCTTGTTGGGGAAGTAGTGGTAGAACAGCGAGCGCGTGACGCCGACTCGCTTGGTGATGTCCTGGATCGAAGTGCGGGACAGTCCTTTCTCCTCGTACAGGCTGCGGGCGGCGTCGATGATCTCCTCGCGCCGCTCGCGCACGTTTGCGCCTCTGCGCGTCGGGGGATGGGAAGCGCGTGCTGCTTCGTTTTCCTGCGAGTGCATAGGCCCTCCTTCAACGGCTGGTTTGCGCGCGTCCAGCAGCATGGCGAAGCCCCGATCCTACCGTCTGGCGGCGTTGCGCGGAACGTCCGCGCGGATGCCCGCTCTTTGCGGGCATCCTGGTTTTGCAGGTGTTTCGTCGTGCTGCGGACACCATACGTCGCTTGTTGACAGATCGTCAATCGACAGATTCGGCGATCCGTCAATCCGTTTACGTAAATCGGGAAAACGTCAATGTTCTTGAGGGATTTCCGCTCCCAGACGCAACGCGACCCGCCGATGATGCGGGGCATCCGTCAGCGGGTCGCGTCGGGGGGTATCGAATTGTACGGGCCGCCCGCGCCCGCGGGCGGGAGCGGGCGGCCCGCAGGTGCGGGCGTGGGCCGGGCTGGTCGCTTGCGGGAGCGAACGGCAGTCGAGTGGCTGCAGGCCCAGGCGCTTACGGGCGCTGGCCCATGCCGCCCTCGAGCGTGATGGTCTCGCCGCTCATGAACTTGAAGTCGGGGCTGGCGAGCTGCACCACCACGCGGCCGATCTCGGTCTCCACGTTGCCGTAGTGGCCCATGGGGGGCATGTGCACGTTGGCCTCGAACGCCTCGGGGTAGGCGTCCTTGAAGTTCTCGAGCGCCGCGGTCCACGCCAGCGGGCACACCACGTTCACGTTGATGCCGTCGGGGCCCCACTCGGTGGCGGCCACGCGCGTCAGGCCGCGGATGCCCTCCTTGGCGGCCGCGTAGGCGCACTGGCCGAAGTTGCCGAACAGGCCCGCGCCGGAGGCGAAGTTGATGACCGAGCCCTTCGTCTCCTTCAGATGCGGGTAGCACGCCTGCATGTAGTAGAAGGTGGCGTAGAGGCCCGAGTAGATGGCCAGGTCGAACTGCTCGGGGGTGTGGTCGGCGAGCGTGACGCCCGAGGCGGACGCCTGCGCGTTGTTCACGAGCACGTCGATGCGCCCGAACTTCTCGATGGCCGCGTCGACGACGCCCTGCGTGACGGCCTTGTTGTCGGCGCCGGCGTTCACGTCGGCGGCCATGATGAGGACCTGGATGCCGTGCTCGGCCTCGAGACGCTCCTTGGCGGCTTCGAGCTTCTTCACGTTGCGGCCGGTGATCACCAGGTTCGCGCCTTCCTTGGCGTAGGCCGTGGCGATGCCGTAGCCGATGGAGCCGGCCGATCCGTCCTTGAGCGCCGCGAAGCCGGCGCCGGTGATGATGGCGGTCTTACCTTCGAGAAATCCCATGGGGCCTCCTTGTGGACGAGCGCGCCAGGTGAGTGCGCAGCGCGCATGAGCGTGAGGGAACGAGTTCATCCTAGGCGAAGGGGAGGGGCGGGGGTGAAACGAAAAGGCCAGATGCCGCGAGGGGCAGGTGGAAGGCGGCGCAAACGGACGCGCGGGCACGCGCGGAAGGTTGGGCCGACGGCGCGTCAGACCGCCCGAACTGCGGATAGTTGGTGCGCATCTAACGTTCTCTTGACAGACGTGGTACAATGTGCAGCTGTTATCTGTATCTGCAACATACGATAGGATGTTTCGAGCATGGATTTGGCTAAGCAAGCGAAAATCGTTGACTCTATTCATGATACCCTCAACGACTTTGTTGGTCAACGACTCAAGGTCCGCGCCAACATGGGCCGCTCCAAGATCGTCGAGAGCGAAGGCGTTCTGACCCAGGTTCACCCGCAGCTGTTCATCATGGAGGTCGACCGCAAGCGCGGTCGCACGGCGCGTCAGTCCTACCAGTACGTCGACGTGCTCACCGGCATGGTCGAGCTCTCCCAGAACGGCGAGCCTCTGTTCGCGCCCTTCATCGAGGAGATCGCCGCCGAGGAGGAGGTCCCCGTCGAGGAGCGCGTGCTGATCTAGCAGGCATCTCTCGCGAGAACGAGGCGCCCGCGCAGCCCGATGGTTGCGCGGGCGCCTCTGCGTCTCCCCTGCTTGCGGCTTCGGGCTCGGCTTCGGACGAAGGCGCGGCGGGACGTGTTCAAAATGTGAACGCAAGTTTTTCATTGACAAAAGCGCGCGCAAGCATCAAAATACTGCCTTGCGCATGACGCGAAAGCGCTGCGCCACGCACGTGGGGATGTAGCTCAGCTGGGAGAGCATCACGTTCGCAACGTGGGGGTCGTGGGTTCGAATCCCATCATCTCCACCACGTCATTCCAAGCGCCTCGGACTCCGGGGCGCTTCTCATTTCCGGGGGCCTCTCAGGGGATTCGAGCCGTGAGGCCGAACGCCGTCAGGAGAACAGCTCTGCGGGCTGCTCTCAGGCGACCGCCCGAAGGCGCCTGCGCCGAAGGCCGATAGCGTTAACCCAGAGCGTCCGCCGAAGGCCTCAACCCCATCTGTCCGTATCAATTCTCCCATACCTGTCCGTTTTGTGCCGAACAAACTTTAGGCATAAAGAAATGGTCATTATTGGGAGGAGAGGTTATGGAGAACAAAGGAAATGAAAATTCCGTCCTTGTCCGAAACATGTCAAGGCGGAACTTCATGAAAGGCGCGGCAACCATGGGAGCTGCATGTGCCGGAGCGGGCATGCTCTCGGCCTCTGGTTGGCTGTCTCCCCGTGAGGCGTTGGCGGATGACGTCGATTCCGAGCAAGAGGAGAAGTCCTTCACGTATCATTGTGCCAACTGCGGAAACCCGGCCTGCGCATTGGAATGCACCACGAGAGGCGGCAAGCTGGTAAAGATCGAGCCGAACCAGGGGTGGAATGATCCGCGCCTTGCGACGATATGCCTCAAGGGCATCAGCGAGATCAACCGCATCTACAGCGAGGATCGCTTGCAGACCCCGCTGAAGAGGGCTGGCGAACGTGGAGAAGGGAAGTTCGTCGCCATAACGTGGGATGAGGCCATCTCTACGGTGGGGGATAGCCTGAAGAAGGCAATCGAAGAGCATGGCCCCAAGTCGGTGTGCTTCTACTCGTCTTCAAGTGCGAACACCGACGACGGCATCAGGTGGCTTCCCACCTTGCTGGGAACGCCCGCGAGGCGCGCTCATCCTGCGGGAGGTGGAATCGACTGCGGCATCGGCAACGGGTACGACGACACGACGGGCAATTACGCGCCTGTGGTTCCGCAAAGCTCCGATGTCCGCACGTGGAAAGACTCCGACGTCATGGTGCTGGTGGGTCATAACCCGGCAGAATCACGGCTTCACAGCGTCCGCTATGTTCTGGAGGCGAAGGAGGCCGGCTCGGAGCTCATCGTCGTGGATCCTCGATACACGACGACCGCTCAGCATGCCGATTGGTGGATTCCCATCAAGCCGGGCACCGACCCGGCGCTCATCACCGCCTCGATCCATCACATCATAGAGAACGGCCTGTACAACGAAGAGTTCGTTCTTGAGCATACGGCGTTCCCGTTCTTGGTCGACGTGGAGGCAGGCACTTACCTGCGGGCTACGCCGGAGACGAAGGATGAAGCCGGAAACGTCGTGAAGGGCGACGTGAACCCCTTCATGGTCTGGGATTCGGCAGCTAACGCGGTCGCTCCCTATAACAGCGGGGCTGCGCCGGAGCTCTTCAAGGAGGTCGTTGTAGACGGCAAGACCTACAAGACGGTCATGCAGCTGGCCAAGGAGACGTACGAGGGCGCTACGCCGGAATGGGCTGCGGAGATAACGGAGATCCCCGCGGAAGACATCAAGAAGCTGGCGGAGAAGTACGCCACCGCGGGAAGCGCCGTGCTGAGCTACGGGATGGGCGGGGCGGACAAGTACCCCAACTCGGACATCACCGGCCATGGCATGTCCCTGCTGGTGTCGCTGACCGGCCACATCGGTCGTCCCGGCACGGGGTTCGGCGAGGGAATCGTTCCCCTCAACCATCCAGCCGCCATGGGCAAATGGAAGCTGCCCGAGCAGTTCAAAGTCTCCAAGCTGCCGCAGAGCGCCGCGACCTTCACCCAGGAGGAGAGCCCCGTGAGGGTTCTGTTCGGCATCGGCAACCCGATCAACCAGCTCTTCGCCAACAGCGAAGCCACTGACAAGTGGGTGAAGTCGCTCGACTTCGTGGTGTGCATGAACCCCTACCATTGTCCGAGCGTTGACTATGCCGACATCGTCCTTCCGACAACCACGGGGTTTGAGTCCGAGTACGACGTTCGCGGTTTGCAGAACAGGAGGGACCATGCCGTTCTGGCCGAGAAGGTCATCGAGCCTCTGTTCGACTCCCACACCGACTTCGAGGTCGAGCGCATGCTGTGCGAGTACCTCGGGTTCGGCGACTACATCCCGAAGGATCCCGAGGAGTTGGTGAACGCGCTGCTGTCGGGGGCGAAGGATCCGTGGAAGGGAATCACGGTGGACACCCTGAAGCAGAACAACGGCATTCAGCCTCTAGCCGTCTCCCCTAAGCCCGTGGTCAACTACGCTGATCTGAAGTTCCCCACGGCATCGGGCCGCTTGGAGGTATTCCACCCGTCGATGGCCAAGCACGGCCAGGCGCTGCCCGTTCACGAGGACTGCGAGGAGATCACGAGCGAAGAGGTCGCATCGAAGTATCCGCTGCAGTACGGTCAGGTCAGGTCCAGAAATCGCGTTCACTCGCAGTTTGCCGGAACCCATTGGATCAAGGACGTCAACGGGGAGCCCGCGATAAGGATCAACCCGAAGGACGCGGAAGCTCGCGGCATCAAAACCGGCGATGTCGTACGCGTCTACAACGACCGCGGATCGGTCAAGTTCGTAGCCCAGGTGGCGAAAGACATGCGCCCGGGGCAGATCTCCATCCAGGAAGGCTGGTGGCCGAGCCAGACGATAGAGGGGAACTTCCAAAGCCTTACGAACGACAAGCTGGTCGATCGTCAGCGTGACAGGAAGTACGGCCCGATCATCCCCTTCATGGATACCAAGGTCGAAGTAGAGAAAGCTTAGGTGAGATCATGACGAAGCTTGGCATTGCGATCAATCAAAGCCGTTGCGTCGGCTGCAACACCTGCTCTGTCTCGTGCAAGATGCAGAACAGAATCCCGTCGGGAATGCTCTGGAACAGGGTGCTGACCAACAATTCCGAGGTGGCGGACAGCGCCGAAGGCGAGTACCCCGATCTGCGCAGGACCTATACGCCGCTGGCCTGCCAGCACTGCGAGAACCCGGCCTGCCAGAGGGTGTGCCCGACTGGCGCCACCTACAAGGACGACAAGGGCCGCGTGGAGATCGACTACGACAAGTGCATCGGCTGCCGCATGTGCATGGCGGCCTGCCCCTACAACGCCCGCGTGTTCAACTGGGCCGAGCCCGTGCGCGACCCTGACTTCGCCTATGGCGACAAGGACGTTCCCCTGCGCCCCAAGGGAGTCGCGGAGAAGTGCACGCTTTGCAAGGAGCGCACGGACAGGGACGAGGAGCCCATGTGCGTGAAGTGCTGTCCGGTGGGGGCCCGCGTGTACGGAGACCTGGATGACCCGAACTCCGAGATCTCGAAGATAGCAAGGCTCGGCACTGCGAAGGTGCTGGAAGAGCACTTCGGAACCAAGCCGCAAGTGCGCTACTACAAATAGGGAAGGTAAGGAGATAGCAAGATGACAGCTTTGTTGAAGAAACCTGCCTTCGTAGCGCTCGTGGCGCTGGCGCTCGTCGGCATCGGCTGCTGGATATACCAGCTGGCTTCGGGCCTTGGCATAACGGGCATGTCCAACGCCAACTCGTGGGGCCTTTACATCATGATGTTCATGCTGTTCGTCGGCCTCTCGGCCGGCGGCCTCATCGTGGCAAGCTCTGCCAGCGTGTTCCATATCGAGCGCTTCAAGGCAGTGGCCATGCCGGCGGTGATTCTCTCCACGGCCTGCATCTGCGTGGCCGGCATGTTCGTGCTCATCGACGTCGGCGGCATCCAGCGCGTGTGGTGGATGCTCGTAAGCCCCAATCCCACGAGCCCGCTTTTGTGGGACATGTGCGTGATCACGCTCTACCTCGTCATCAACATCATCTATCTGGTGTTCATGAGCTCGAAGAAGGAGGGCGCCGAGCGCAAGGTCGCCATCGTCAGCCGCTTCGCGCTGCCCATCGCGATCCTCGTCCACAGCGTCACCGCTTGGATTTTCGGCCTGCAGATCGCGAAGGAGGGTTGGTACACGGCCGTCCTCGCTCCGATTTTCGTGGCGAGCGCCATGGACTCGGGTCTGGCCCTCTTGCTCTGCGTTCTCGCAGGCTTGAGGAAGGCCGGCAAGTTCGACGTGGACCAGAAGCTCTTCTCTACGCTTGCGGGCCTTCTTGCGACCTGCATCGCGGTCGACGCGTTCTTCATCGGGTGCGAAGTGCTCACCATGGCCTATCCTGGCGCCGCCGGGGCGGAGACGCTTGCGATCATGGCAACGGGCCCGACTGCGCCGTTCTTCTGGTTCGAGGTGATCGGCGGCCTCGTCGTTCCGTTCTGCATCCTCGTCTTCGCGAAGAACCGCGAGAAGACGAGCCTTGTCGTTGCTTCGAGCGCGCTCGTCATACTCGGCGTGTTCTGCAAGCGCATATGGCTGCTCCTCACCTCGTTCGTGATTCCCAACGTCGAGGGCGCGCCCGGGATGTCCCTTGGAACCTTCGCGGCTCAGAACGGCGGCGGGGAGATGTGGTCGCTCTTCGGCTCTTACTGCCCGACGCTGCCGGAGATCCTCATCGCCCTTGGCGCCGTCAGCGTCGGCGCCATCATCTTCTACGTGATAGCGCAGAACCTCATGTTCAAGAAGGAGACGGCTGCTTCGGCAGGCGGCAAGAGCGAGGCTCCTTCAGGTTCTTCCGAGGATTCGCTGACGGCAACTGCGTAATTCCCCTCTCTTGCGGATGGGGAATCCCTCTCTCCCTCCCTTTGCGGATTCCCCAATCCGTGCGGATTTCAGCTCCCTAGGGCATTGCGTGCAGGGCGAAGGCAAGATGACGTGGCCTGTCTGCCTGAGCCCTGCATGCGTGTCGCGGAGCCTTTTGTTTTCTCGTTCGGCTACTTGCAAGGATCAACATGTCCCAATCTCCAACGCGCATAGTCACGCGCGATTTCGTGTTGCTGTTCGTCGGCAACTTCATCGTGATGGCCGTCTACTTTCTGCTGCTGACCACCATGGCCTATTACGCGGCGAGCTCGTTCGGCGTGGAGTCCTCCCTCGCGGGGCTGGCTGCCTCGGTGTTCTTGGTCGGAGGCGTGATCGGGCGCATCTTGAGCGGCAGATACGCGCAGGGCCTCGGGATGAAGCGCATGGCGCTCGTCGCGCTCGTCGTCCAAGTGCTCATGTGCGTGCTCTACTTGGCGGACGGCTGGGGGATAGGCTTTCTCATAGCCGTGCGGCTTGTCCACGGCATATCGTTCGGCGTGGCGAACACCGTGATGCCGGCCTTGGCCGTGAGCGCCCTGCCGGCGGAGCGCCTTGGCGAGGGCACGGGGTACTTCATGCTCTCGAGCTCCCTCGGCTTGGGCATCGGACCCCTCATGTCGGTGCTGACGGCGCTGGGGTTCGACTACTCGCTCCTCTTCGTCTTGTGCATCGCGTTGTCGGCCGTAGCGCTCCTGGTCACCGTTCCCGTGAAGGCGTCCGACCGCTCGGAAGGGGCGTCTGGCCGCCCGGAGGGGGCGTGCGCCTCAGAGGGAAGCGCCCCTTCAGCATCGGAGCCGAAGCGGGGCCTCGCGTCTTTCATCGACACCTCGACCTTCACCTTCTCGGTGTTCATGCTCCTGGTGGCGTTTTCGTACTCGTCGATCAACGCGTTCATCAACAGCTACGCCATCGACTTGGGTATGGGCGTGTACGCCCCGTTCGTCTTTCTGGTCTACTCGGTGACCTTGCTGGTAACGCGGCTGTTCACGGGGCGCCTGCAAGACCGCTACGGCGAGAACTGCGTGCTCTATCCCTCCATCGCGTCGATGGGCGTGGGGCTGCTGCTCGCCGCGTTCGTCAGCTCCCCCGCGATGCTCCTCGCGTGCGGCGTGTTCATGGCGACGGGCTTTGGCACGAGCATGTCGGTGGGGCAGGCCGCCGCCATAAGGCTCGCCACCGGCAACGACACCTCGCGCACCATCTCCACCTTCTTCCTGCTCTGCGACGGCGGGTGCGGCATCGGCCCGTTCATATGGGGGTTCGTCCTGTCGGGCTTCGGGTACCAGGCCATGTACCTCTCGTGCGCCGTCGTGGCGTTCTGCGCGGTGCTGTACTACCGCGCGGTCTGCAGCCGCAAGATGAAGCGCTGCCGAGCTTGAGGCGCCCCGTAACCTGAGTTTGCCTGGTCTGGCATGGCGGAGATGCCGGGGGATTGCCGGGAGCTCCCGCGTCCAGCGGGCGACAACTGCCCAGTTGGCAAAGCCGTCCAGCGGGTGACAGCCGCCCAGCGGGCGTCAGCCGCCCGGCGGCTCAGTCGCCGAGCCAGGCGCGGCGCAGGGCCCTCACGCCCGGCTCGATGTCCTCGAACGCTATGGCGGAGAAGCCGATCATCACGCTGCTCGTGGGCGCGGTGCTGGGGAAGCGCATGCGGGCGGTGCCGTACACCTTGACGCCCTGCGCGAGCGCGGCGTCGATCAGCTGCTGCTCGCTCATGCCATTGTGAACGGTCACGTACAGGTGCATGCCCGTGTCGGTGCCCGAGATGTCCAGGACGCCGCCCATCTCGGCGCGCAGGCAGCGCAGGAGCTCGTCGTGCCGGCGGCGGTTGCCCTTCGCCGTCTTGCGCACGTGGGCGTCCCAGTGCCCCTGGGCGATGAACCGGGCGAGCGTCTCCTGGTTGAGCCACGAGACGGAGGGGTGCGCGTAGTTGAACAGGTCCCAGTAGCGCTCGAGCAGCCGCGGCGGCAGCACCGCGTAGGCGATGCGCAGGCTCGGCGAGAGCACCTTCGACACGTTGCACAGGTAGATGACCCTCCCGTAGGCGTCGAGCGACTGCAGCGACGGGACGGGGCGCGTGGAGTAGCGGAACTCGTTGCAGCTGTCGTCCTCGATGATGTAGGCGTCATGCTCCTCGGCCCACTTGAGCAGCCGCGTGCGCGCGTCGAGGGGCAGGAGCAGCCCCGTGGGGAACTGGTGCGAGGGGGTGCAGAACACGACGGTGGGACAATGCCGCTCGACGGCTGCGAGGAATGCCTCGACGCCCTGGTCGGAGGGCAGCGGGACCAAGGAGAAGTCCTGGCGGCGCGCCACCTCGCGCACGGTGGCGTAGCCCGGGTCCTCCATGCCGATGACGTCGGTCGCGCGGTTGAAGAGCTGCATGATCATCGTGAGCGCCTCGCCCGTCCCCGCCTGCACGACGACCTGCTCGGGGGAGCAGTCCACGCCGCGCGTCCGGCGGAGCAGCCGCGCCAGCTCCGCCTGAAGCGAGCCCACCTCGTCGGTGTAGGCGTAGCGGGCGAACTCGGGGGCCGTCTTGGCGTACAGGACCTCGTCGAGGAGCTGCCGCCAGGTGCGCACGGGGAAGGAGTCGGGCTGCAGGTTGGCGTAGGAGAAGTCGTAGCGCATCTCGCCGCCGCTGCGGTTCTCCGCGAAGAACGCCTCGCGGTCGCGGGTCTCGGCGAGCTTGCGCACCTCCTCCTCGCCTGACGCGCGCTCCAGCTTGAAGTAGTCGGAGTCGACGTGCTCGACGACGTACCCCGAGCGCGGCACGTTGGCGACGAGCCCCTCGGTCGTGAGCTGCAGGTAGGCTTGCTCGACGGTCGTGTGCGACACGCCCAGGTCCGAGGAGAGCTTGCGGATGGAGACGAGCCGGTCGCCTTGGACGAGCCTGCCTGACATGACGGCGTCTCGGATCTGCTCGTATATCTGCTGGTAAAGCGGTGCCCTCGCCGTCTCGTCAAGCTGCAGGAGCACTTCCGCCTTCCTCTTCGCGCTCATCTTGAACCTCACTCTGCCCGCATTTACATTACGCAATCTGTCCGTTTTTGAGCGGGCAGATTCATTTTACCCTGCTCGTTGGGTGAATGACGAGAAGAGGAGGGATTTCATGAACGAAACCAAACGCAGTTCACTCGCAAGCGCGACGACGATGTCGCGCCGCGGCTTCATGAAGGCCGCAGCCGTCGCAGGCGCCATAGGCGCCGCATCGGGCGGCATGTTCGGCGCCGGCTCCTGGTTCGCGCCGACGACGGCGCACGCCGAGTCGGAGGAGCGCACCTTCTACACGTTCCACCAGACGCTGTGCACCGGCAACTGCAGCTTGAAGTGCACCATGCGCGACGGGCGCCTGTGCAAGGTGGAGCCCAACGACATGCTTGACGAGGAGTACTCGATGTGCTGCGCCCGCGGCATGTCCGAGATCCAGCACATCTACGGCGACACGCGCCTGCAGACGCCGCTGCGCCGCGTAGGCGAGCGCGGCGAGGGCTCGTTCGAGGCCATCACCTGGGACGAGGCCATGAAGGAGGTCGGCGAGAAGCTGAAGGCCGTCTGGGATCAGCACGGCAAGGAGAGCGTGTACGTGTCGCTTTCCAGCGAGCCGCGCTTCGGCCTGCTCGCCGGCCTGCTCTCGGCCTCGACCTACGTCGAGCCGGGCATCGACATCGGCATCGGCAACGGCCTCGACCCCGCCACCGGCCAGAGCGGCTTCTACCCGGGCACGAACGAGACGCGCGACATGGTCAACTCGAAGTTCATCATGATCAACGGCCACAACTTCGCCGAGACGTGCATGATGCAGGCGCGCAACCTCCTCGACGCCATCGAAGCCGGCGCCGAGGTCGTGGTGGTCGACCCGCACTTCTCCACCACGGCGGGCATCGCGAGCAAGTGGATCCCCATCACGCCGGGCGCCGACGCGGCGATGTACCTGGGCATGATCAGCCACATCCTGGACAACGAGCTGTACGACGAGGAGTTCATGCGCGCACACAGCTCGATGCCCTACCTGGTGAAGGCCGACGGCTCGCTTCTGCGCTGGCATGAGGTCTCCGGCGAGGCCCCGCGCCAGGTCGAGGACGCGAAGACCAAGAAGGTCAAGGAGTTCGACCCCTTCGTGGTGTGGGACTCCAAGACCAACGGGCCGAAGGTCTACGACGACGCCGCTGCCGAGCCGGCGCTCTCGGCGCCCGCGTCGAGCGGCTACGCCACGGTGTTCGACCAGCTGAAGGAGAGCCAGAAGGCGTACACGCTGGACTGGGCGTCCGAGAGGACCGGCATCTCCGTCGACGACCTCGCCTACATCGCCGAGCGCTACGCGTCGAGCGGCGCCTCCATGCTGGGCCTCGGCATGGGCGGCTCGGACAAGTACAGCAACGCCGACGTGCTGGGGCACGCGGTCGCCGTCCTGGTGGCGCTGACCGGCAACATCGGCGGCCCGGGCAAGGCCGTGGGCAGCTTGAACGGCGGCCGCGGCCACAGCGCCTCGCTGGCCTCGTGGAAGTTCCCCGATGCCTCGATGAAGGCCAACACGCTCCCGATGTTCGCCTACGACTTCCGCACGCAGGAGAACGACGTGCACGCGGTCATCTCGGTGGGCAACACGCTGCAGCAGTTCTTCGCCAACATGAACCTCACCGCGGAGTGGCTGAAGACGCTCGACTTCGTGCTGGAGATCGACATCTACGACTGCGAGAGCGCTCGGTTCGCCGACATCGTGCTGCCGGCATGCACGAAGTTCGAGTGCCCCGAGGAGGTGGGCGACGTGAAGTGCGCCTCCAACCACATCATGACGGTGGGACGCGGCCTCGACCCGCTCTTCGAGAGCAAGACCGACTTCCAGATCATGCTGGAGATCGCACGCGCGGTCGGCCTTGACGACGCCATGCCGCAGACCGCCGAGGAGTGGGTGCGCTACCAGGTGGACAACAACACGGCCAAGGCGCTCGAGGGCGTCACGCTCGACAAGCTCCAGGAGAACCACGGCCTCATGCCCCTCGCCGGCATCGAGAAGCCGCGCATCGGGTTCGCCGACCAGAAGTACAAGACCGAGTCGGGTCGTCTGGACGTCTACTACGAGAAGATGGCGAAGTGGAACCAGGCGCTTCCCACCTGGGAGGAGTGCAGCGAGATCTACGCGGACAACCCGGCCCGCGCCGAGTACCCCTACCAGATCACGCAGACGCGCAGCCGCTTCCTCATCCACTCGATGTTCTACGACGCCAAGTGGATGAACCAGTACGTGGACGCGCACGTGGAGATGAACCCAGCCGACATGGCCGAGGAGGGCATCGCCGACGGCGACCTCGTCGAGTGCTACAACGACCGCGGCTCGTTCAAGTGCGAGGTCGTGGCCAACGAGGCGGTGCGCCCGGGATCCGTGCGCACGACCGAGGGCGCATGGTCGCGCAACATGGACGGCGGCAACATCCAGACCGTCACCAACGACTGGATGCCCGACCGCCGCGTCGACTTCATGAAGGGCGGCGTCACGCCGTTCAACGACACGCTCGTCGCGATCAGGAAAGCGTAGGTGAAGAGATGACGAAACTGGCTATCGCGATAAACACCGCGCGCTGCATTGACTGCATGACGTGCGCGAACGCCTGCAAGATGCAGAACAACGTGCCGTCCGGCATGCTGTGGAACCGCGTGATCACCGAAGGGGCCGACTCCGTGAACGGCGCCGTGGGCTCCTACCCCAACCTCACGCGCACCTTCCTGCCGCTGGCCTGCCAGCACTGCGAGAACCCGGCCTGCGAGAAGGTGTGCCCGACCGGCGCCACCTACAAGGACGACAAGGGCCGCGTGGAGATCGACTACGACAAGTGCATCGGCTGCCGCATGTGCATGGCGGCCTGCCCCTACAACGCCCGCGTGTTCAACTGGGCCGAGCCTCTGCGCGATCCCGACTTCAACTACGGCGATCCGCGCGTGCCGGTTCGCCCGCGCGGCGTCATGGAGAAGTGCACGCTGTGCAAGGAGCGCACGGACGACGGCGACGTCCCCATGTGCGTAGCCTGCTGCCCGACCAAGGCGCGCGTCTTCGGCGACCTCGACGACCCGGGCTCCGAGGTCTCGAGGCTCAAGCGCGAGAAACCTGTCCGCATCCTGCTTGAAGACAAGGGCACGCGCCCGCAGGTCTTCTACGTCAGCTAGGGGGTGTCAACCATGAAGACCAATACGTTTAGAAAGCCCGTCCTGGCCGTGTTCGGCGTGCTCGCCGCCGTCGGCGCGGCGTGCTGGGCCTACCAGCTGGCGTGCGGCCTGGCCGTGACCGGCATGTCCAACGCCAACTCGTGGGGACTCTACATCTGCATGTTCATGCTGTTCGTGGGCCTGTCGGCCGGCGGCCTCATCGTGGCGAGCTCGGCGCACGTGTTCGGCGTCGAGCGGTTCAAGGCCGTGGCCAAGCCCGCCGTCATCTGCTCGACGGCGTGCATCTGCGTCGCCGGCATGTTCGTGCTCGTCGACCTCGGCGGCATCGCGCGCGTGTGGCGCATCCTGACGGGGCCGAACCCCCTGTCGCCCCTGCTGTGGGACATGTGCGTCATCACCGTCTACCTCGTCATCAACGTCCTCGACCTCGTCTGGATGCAGAGGGGCGACGAGGACAAGGTCCGCAGGCTGTCCTACGTGGCGCTGCCGGTGGCCGTCCTCGTGCACAGCGTGACGGCGTGGATCTTCGGCCTGCAGATCGCGCGCGCCTGGTACACGGCCGTCATGGCGCCGATCTTCGTGGCCTCCGCGCTCGACTCCGGCCTCGCGCTGCTCCTGCTCGCGCTGCTGCTGCTCGACAAGGTCGGCGTCGCCGCGCTCGACGACGGCCTCATGGCGTCGCTCGGCAAGCTGCTGGCCACGTTCGTCGCCGTCGACGCGTTCCTCATCGCGTGCGAGCTGCTCACGATGGCCTACCCGGGCGCGGGCGAGGCTGTGGCCCTCTCCGAGATGCTCGCCGGCGCCACGGCCCCGTTCTTCTGGTTCGAGGTCGTGGGCGGCCTGCTCGTGCCGTTCGTCGTGCTCGCCGTTGCGGGGAACCGCCGGAGGCGCGGCGCGGTGGCGCTCGCCTCGGCGCTCGTCGTGCTGGGCGTGGCGTGCAAGCGCGTGTGGCTGCTGTTCACGAGCTTCGTCCACCCCAACGTCTACGGCGGCCCCGGCGTCACGTCCGGCACCCTCGCCGCGCAGCAGGACCCCGCGGCCATGTGGATGCTGCTCGGCTCCTACGCGCCGACCCCCGTCGAGGTCCTCGTGGCCCTAGGCGTCGTGTCGGCGGGCGCGCTCGTGTTCATGGTCCTGTCGAACAGGCTGGTCGCGGGCGCCCCGGCCGGCCGCGCCTCCGGGGCCGGCCGCGCCGCCTCGGCCTCGAAGTAGCCCTCCCCGACGGCGCGCCGGGGCCCCTCCCCGGCCGCGCCCCCGCC
>NZ_JAAVTO010000023.1 GCF_013185065.1 Adlercreutzia sp. ZJ473
AGCGCGCCGGGGGCTGCGGGCGGCGAAGGCGCTGCGGGCGGTGCGAGCGCGCCGGGCGGCGTGGGCGGCGTCGCCGCAGGTGGCGAGGGTGCCGCGAACACGATGGACGCCGCAGGCGCGCCGGCGGCAGCCAAGTCGACCGAGGCCATGTTCGCCGAGGCCATCGCGAGCACGCTCGGCGTGGTCGACAAGATCGACTTCGACTCCCTCGTTTTCGAAACCGACGACGAGTAATCGCGAGTAAAGGCGCGAGAAACACGCGATCTGATACCGCGTGAGAGCGTTTTGGCATGCCTTCGTCGTATTGTCTTGTGTAGAGAATGGTTCTGGCCAGGTGTTTGTTTTCGACATAATTGCATGGGTTGAGGTCGACGGCGATATTTCATCGCGCGACGGTATCGGATCGCGTGTTTCTCGCATATTGGACGCCTCTAACTTGCATTTTAAGGGTGATGCCCGGTGAACGAGATGCGCTTGCAGAAGTTTCTGGCGCGCGCGGGGGTGGCCTCGCGACGTGGGTCGGAGGAGCTCATCAGCGCGGGGCGCGTGCGCGTGAACGGCGCGTGCGTGACCGAGCTCGGCAGCAAGGTGGACGCCGACGCCGACGCGGTGGAGGTCGACGGCGCGCGCGTGGAGCTGCCGCGCGAGAGCGTGACCCTCATGCTGCACAAGCCCGCGGGCTACGTGACCACCATGTCCGACCCGCAGGGGCGCCCGACCGTCGCCGAGCTCGTGCCGGCGGGGGAGGGCCGCTTCGCGGGGCTCTACCCGGTGGGGCGCCTCGACGCCGACACCACGGGGCTTCTGCTCTTCTCCACCGACGGCGAGCTGGGCAACGCGCTTCTGCATCCGCGCCGGCACGTGACCAAGCGCTACGTGGCGCTCGTGGAGGGCTCGCCTGACGCGTGCGACGTCGAGCGGCTGCGCCGCGGCGTGCGGCTTTCCGACGGCATGACGCTTCCCGCTGAGGTGCGCGTGCTCGAGGGGAAGGCGGCGAAGCGCGCCGCGGCGCTCATCGGCGAGGGACGCGCCTCGAGCGGGAACGCCCGCCGGCACACGGGCAGGCGCTCGCGCGCGGCCCTCGAGCACGCCGGCGCGTGCAGCTACGTGGAGGTGGGCCTGCGCGAGGGGCGCAAGCGCCAGGTGCGCCGCATGCTCGAGGCGGTGGGATGCCCCGTGGTGGCTCTGCACCGCGCGACGTTCGGCCCGCTTGAGCTGGGGGATCTTCCTCGGGGGCAGTGGCGGGAGCTTGCAGGCGAAGAGGTGGCGGCGCTGCGGGAGGCCGTGCGGGAGTAGGTCCTCGGCGCGGAGCCTTGGCGCATTTGGGGAGGCGCAGACGCGGCCCGCCGCCCGGCGCCTCGCCGCTGCGGGCGCTCGCCGACCGTCGCGGCGTGCGCCGCGTGGGAATTAACCTCGCTTTCACCCGCTCGCCTCCCAAACGTATACAATACTGTCACGCTCAAAGTGAGCCTAGGATTACGAACGAGAACGAGCAAGAGGAAGCACTGCCCTTATGCCTGACCAGACTCAACCCACGTCCGCGCCGACGGGCGCGAGCGCCCCAGACGCCCCGGGCGCCGCATCTGCGGCGACACCTGAGCCAGCGACCGCCGCGGCGCCCGACGGCCCGCAGCGCGAGACGCCGTTTCGCTCCGTCGCCGTCATCGGCCTCGGCCTCATCGGCGCGTCGTTCGCCGCGGCCGTGCGCGCCGCCTACCCCGACGTCACCGTGTTCGGCGTCGACGTCGACGGGCGCACCTGCGTGGTGGCCGAGGAGCGCGCGTGGGCCACGCGCGCCACGCGTCCCGACGACCCCGCGTTCGAGCAGTTCATCCGCACGTCCTGCGACCTCGCGGTCATCGCCACGCCGGTTGCCGCCGTCGACGACTACCTGCGCCGCCTCGCCGCGTGGGACTTCCGCGGCGTGCTCACCGACACCGTCTCCACCAAGGCGCACATCCTCGAGGCTGCCGCAGGCATCCTGCCCGCGCCGCAGAACTACGTGCCGGGCCACCCCATGGCCGGCTCCGAGCACAACGGCATCGACGGCGCTCGCAGCGACCTGTTCAAGGGCGCGAACTGGATCCTCTGCCCCGACGAGCAGACCGTCCCCGAGCACTTCCAGAAGCTCCACGAGCTCATCACGGGCGGCCTCGAGGCGCGCGTGGTGTCGCTGCGCCGCGAGGAGCACGACCGCGCCGTGGCCATCGTGAGCCACGTGCCGCACATGGTGGCGTCCTCGCTCGTGAACCTGGCGTGCCGTCACGCCGACGACTCCCAGGCCCTCATGCGCCTGGCCGCGGGCGGCTTCAAGGACACCACGCGCATCGCCGCGGGCTCGCCGAAGCTGTGGTGCGGCATCGCGTTCGACAACGCCGAGGCGCTCTCGGACGGGCTCGCCGAGATGCAGGGCATCATCGGATCGTTCGCCACGGCGCTTGCGGAGGGCGACCGCGAGGGCTTCACGCGCCTGCTCGCGGAGGCGTCCGACGCGCGCCGCGCGCTGCCGGCGGCCTGGGTGCCCTCCACCGAGAAGCTGCTCGAGGTGCGCATCCCCATGGTCAACCGCACCGGCGTGGTGGCCGAGGTGACCACCATCGCCAGCTCGGTCGGGTGCAACATCCAGTCCATCGACATAGACCACATCTCCGAGGGCAATGCCGTGCTCTCCCTCATCCTCACCGACGAAGGCGATATCGGCCAGCTCTCGTTCCAGCTGATCACCGCTGGTTTCTCGGTATCGTTCAGTCCCTTGAGCCCGAAGGAGCACGCGCATGTCGACTAAGCTCTCATCCGCATCCGCAGCGACCACGTCCGCGGCGACCGCCACGCCCGCAGCGCCCGCGCCCGCCACGCCCGCAACGTCCGCCGCGACCCTCATCAACCCGCTTCCCGGCCCGCTGCGCGGCAGCGTCACCGTGCCCGGCGACAAGTCCATCTCGCACCGCGCGGTGCTGTTCAGCGCCATGGCCGAGGGCACGTCCACCGTGAGCGGCGTGCTCGACTCCGAGGACGTGCGCTCCTCGCTCGCCGCCGTGCGCGCGCTCGGCGCGCAGGCTGACCTGGAGAAGCAGCCCGACGGCTCGCTGGCGGGCACCATCACCGGCTGGGGCGCGAAGGGCCCCTCCCAGCCCGAGGGCCCCATCGACTGCGGGAACTCCGGCACCACGGCGCGCCTGCTCATGGGCGTCTTGGCACCGTGGGACATCCGCGTCGAGCTCACGGGCGACGAGTCGCTGTGCCGCCGCCCCATGCGCCGCATCACCGCGCCACTCATGAAGATGGGCGCGCACTTCGACCCCGCGGGCAAGGAGACGCTGCCCATCACGGAGATGGGCACGCGTTCGCTGCGCGCGCTCACCTACGACGCCCCCATGGCGTCGGCCCAGCTCAAGACCGCGGTTCTGCTCGCGGGCGTGTTCGCTGAGGGCACCACCACCTTGAACGAGCCCGCGCCCTCGCGAAACCACACCGAGCTCATGCTGCCCGAGTACGGCGTGCCCACCACGGCCGGCACGCGCGTGGCGAGCGTGCAGGGCCCGGCCGCCATGCGCGCGAGCATGGTGGCGGTGCCGGGCGACCCCTCCTCAGCCGCCTTCATCGCGGCGGCGGCGCTGCTCGTGCGCGGCAGCAGCGTGACCATCGAGAACGTGAGCCTCAACCCGGCGCGCATCGGGTTCGTGCGCACGCTCGAGCGCATGGGCGCCGAGATCACCACGCGCCGCGAGGGCTGCGCGGGCAAGGAGCCCTCGGGCAGCATCCACGTGGAGCACACGCCCGCGCTGCGCGGCTGCGAGGTGCCGCCGCAGCACATCGCCTCCATCATCGACGAGATCCCCGTGCTCTCGCTCGTGGCGGCGCACGCGCGCGGCGTCACGGTGTTCAAGGGCGTCTCCGAGCTGCGCGTGAAGGAGTCGAACCGCCTGGCCGCCATCATCGAGGGGCTCGGCCTCATTGGCGTCGACGCGTGGGAGGAGGGCGACGACCTCTGCATCGAGGGCGACCCGCAACTCGAGGTGCCGCGCGGCCTCACCTTCGCCACGCGCGGAGACCACCGCCTCGCCATGACGTGGGCGCTCGCGGGCCTTGCAGGCGACGTCCCGGTATCCGTCGAGGACTTCGCGTGCGTGGCCGTGAGCTTCCCCGAGTTCCTCGCCACCATGCAGAAGCTGGCAGACAAGGAGTAGAGAGATGATCATCGCAATTGACGGCCCGTCGGGCGCGGGCAAGTCCACGGTCGCGAAGGCCGTGGCCCAGAAGCTCGGCTTCTCGTGCCTGGACACGGGCGCCATGTACCGCGCGGTGGCGTGGCAGGCGCTGAGCGACGGCGTGGCGCTCGACGACGCCGAGGCGCTCGGGAACGTCGCGCGCACCCACGAGATCGCCTTCGGGCACGTCGAGGGCGACCCCGTCCCCCGTCGCGTGTTCATCGGCGGCGCGGAGGTGACCGACGCCATCCGCACGGCCGAGATCGACCGCGCGGTGAGCCCGGTGAGCGCGGTGCCCTCGGTGCGCGCGGCGCTCGTCGACCAGCAGCGCCGGATCGGCAACGCGGGCAACTACGTGGTCGAGGGGCGCGACATCGGCACGTGCGTGTTCCCGGGCGCCGAGGTGAAGGTGTTCCTCACGGCGTCTGACGAGGAGCGCGCGCACCGCCGCGTGCGCCAGAACGTCGACAGGGGCGTGGGCTCCATCGACTACGACGAGGTGCTCGCCGACCTGCGCCGCCGCGACGAGCTCGACTCGAGCCGCTCCGCGTCGCCTCTGCGCGCGGCCGACGACGCCGTGCTCATCGACTCCACGAAGCACTACATCGAGGAGGTCATCGACCAGATCTGCGCGCTGGCCGCCGACGCGCGCTAGCGTGCCCGAGGGTGAGGAGAGCTTCCTTGTTTCTTAAATACTCTGAGATGTGGGACATGCCGCTCGGCGGCACCTCGGCCGACCGGCAGATCCCGCACTGGTTCGGCAACGCGGCGTGGGCGTTCATCGGGGCGATCTTCAAGGTGTGCTTTCGCTACCGCGTGGACGGGCGCGAGAAGCTGCGCGCGTTTGACGGCAAGTCGGGCGCGGTGGTGGTGTGCAACCACACCTCGTTCCTCGACGTGGTGATGATCTACCTCGCGGCGCGGCCGAAGCAGTGGGTGCGCTTCATGGGGCGCGACACGCTGTTCGACAACGCGGGCGGCCTTCTGGGCCAGGCGCTCTCGCGCGTGGGGGCGTTTCCGGTCAAGCGCGACTCGGCCGACCGCACCTCCATCAAGCGCGCGACGCGCATGCTCAAGAACAACGAGCTCGTGGTCATCATGCCCGAGGGCACGCGCCGCGGCAAGGGCTCCGCGACGCCGACCATCCACGCGGGCGCGGCGTTCGTGGCGCGCATGGGGCACGCGCCCATCCTGCCCATGACGGTGCGCAACGCCGAGCTGGTGAAGCAGAAGGGGAAGCGCCTGCGCTTCCCGAAGATCACGGTGGAGTACGGCGACCCTATCCTCGTGGGCGACTTCGACTTCGTGCCGAAGGACGAGCGGCTCGACGCGTGCTCGTGGTACGCCATGCGCGAGTGCTTCGCGCTCTCGCAGCGCGTGCCGCGCGAGGAGGTCGACATGCGGGCGCTGTTCCCTGAGGGGAAGGACTACGCCGCCCTGTTCGCCGCGCACCCGCTGCCGCGCCACAGCGCCGATGCGCTCGCGGAGGCGGCGGCTGCGAAGGCCGGCAAGCGCGCGGCGCTCGAGAAGGGCAGGGACGCGGCGGCCGCGAAGGGCGTCGGGGCCGGCGAGCGTGCGGGCGCGATGGCCGACGGGGACGTGGCCATGGCCGGCGCGGCGGCTGCGAACGCGAAGGAGGCGTGAGGCATGCAGGTGATCCAGGCGAAGCACGCGGGCGCATGCTACGGCGTGCAGCGCGCGCTCGACATGGCGATGGCGGTGGTGGAGCGCGGCGGCGAGGTGGCCACGCTCGGGCCGCTCATCCACAACCCGAAGGTGGTGGCCGACCTCGAGGCGCGCGGCGCGCGCGTGGCCGAGGCGCCCGCCGACATCCACGGCGGCACGGTGATCATCCGCAGCCACGGCGTGACGCCCGAGGTGCGCGCCGAGCTCGAGGAGCGCGGGCTCGACATCGTGGACGCCACCTGCCCGCACGTGGCGCGTGCCCAGGCGGCCGCGGCCGAGATCGCGGGCGCGGGCTGCCGCGTGATGGTGGTCGGCGAGGCGGGGCACCCCGAGGTGGAGGGCCTCACCGCGTGCGCGCAGGCCGCGGGCGGCAAGGTCGACGTGGTGGCCGCGCCCGCCGACGTGCCCGAGGGGCTCTACGACCCCATCGGCGTGGTGGTGCAGACCACCCAGGTGCGCGATAACCTCGACGCGGTGGTGGCGGCCCTCGAGGAGCAGGGGTTGAGCCCCATCGTGAAGAACACCATCTGCTCGGCCACGAGCCAGCGCCAGAGGACGGCCGCCGACGTGGCGGACCGCGTCGACGCCATGGTGGTCATCGGCGGGCGCAACTCCTCGAACACCACGCGCCTCGCCGAGATCTGCGCCGAGCGCTGCGCGCGCACCTTCCACGTGGAGAGCGCGGGCGAGCTGGCGCCCGAGCAGTTCGCGGGCTGTGCGGCGGTCGGCGTGACGGCCGGGGCCTCCACGCCCGAGGACCAGATCCAGGCCGTGGTCGCCTTCCTCGAGGAGCTGTAAGCCGGCGAAGGGGACGCGAGCCGCGCACGGCGCGGGGCGCAGGGCGCTGGGCGCGGCCCCAGCTCCTCCAAGCCGCCATCGCGCTCAGCTCGCCTTTTGCAAGCTAGAAGCCCAATCGCTTCGCATTCGCGCCACCTGCACGTCTCGGATTCGCACGCGTCCTGCTCGCGCGCATCTATTCCGCATGCGGAACATTTATTTATATCGTGACGTAACAAAAATATACCGAATACGGTACCATTATTCCCAGCATATGGCATCATCATGACCGCATGGCGGGAGGGCGTCCATGTACACCACGAAAGAGGCAGCACGTCGGCTAGACGTGAGCGAGCGCCGCATTCGCGCGCTCATAGGGTCGGGCGACCTCAAGGCGCAGAAGTTCGGTGGCGTGTGGATGGTCGACGAAGAGTCGGTTCGCGCTCGCTTGCAGCGCAGGTGCAGCGCGGGCCGTCCCAAAATGGGGGAGAAGAACGCCGAGAATCTCGTTCGATGCACCCTCATGAGCAAGGACCGCCCGGTGGTTGAGTTCACGTACCATCGACGCACAGGTCAGGTGGCTGACCTCAAGCCGCTCGACGGCGTGTCGTTTGCGCCGCTCGGCATCGGCGCTCGAGGGAAGGAGCCTGACAAATACGATCTGGCGTCATGGCTTTCCGCGCGTTCCATCCCCGACTTCAGGCGCAACGTGCGGGCTCTCTTGCATGGCAGTCGCTTCGCCAGCACGGCTGAGCTCATGCTCGACAGCTGGGGCTTGAGCCTGAGCGATCCCTATTGGCTCGCGCCTGTGGGGTGCGATGTGCAGTGGGGCTCCATCAACTACTACGAAAACGGCTACGACCAGACGCTCGGCGACTTCATGCTCGATGTTCCCCACGCTGCCTTTCCGCGGACTGCCTTTCCGCGGGCGGCATCAGGCAAGGCGGCACGCGGTATGCGCACGCCTGATGTCACGACGGCTGGTGCCCTGGTCAAGACGTGGATGCGCAAGGACGGCGTGGACTATCTGGTCAAGGGCGGCGCGGGAGCGGAGAACCGCGAGCCGTACAACGAGCTTCTGGCCACGCGGCTCCTCGGGCGCATCTTGGAGCCTGATGAGTACGTCCCCTACGGGCTGGTCGAGCGGCGCGGGCGCGTTTACTCGTCGTGCGCGGCGATGACCTCGCTTGACTGGGAGCTGGTTCCGGCGGCGGACGTGATGACGGCGTTCTCCATCACCGAGGGGCGCGACCTGCACCGCTCGTACCTTCGCGCGCTCAGCGACCTGGGCATTTCGAACGCGCAGTCCGCCATTGACAAGATGATCGTGGCGGACTACCTGATGGCGAACTTCGATCGGCACGTCTACAACTTCGGCCTTCTGCGCAACACCGAGCAGCTGGACTGGTTTCGCATCGCGCCTCTCTTCGACAACGGCTGCGGCTTCTACAGCCGCGCGACGGCGGACGAGCTGCGGCGCCCGCGCTACTTCTGGGAGTCGCATCCCTTCCGCGAGTATCCGTCCCAGCAGCTTGCCCTTGTGGAGGACGTGAGCTGGTTCGACGCGGCGCGCCTCGACGGCTTCGTTGACGAGGTGGCGGAGGTTCTGGAGGGAAACTCCCATCTGAGCGACGAGTTCATAGAGGGCGTGCAACGCCACACTCAGCGCCAGATAGACGCCGTAGCTGACCTCGCCGCCGAGCGAAGCGGTCTGTTCGCCGGCTTCTAGAATGGCGCTTGAGGACGAGGCGCTGCTTTCTGACGTCAGGGTGGATGTCGGCGGGTATGGGGTCATCTGGAATGATGAGCTTGACTTGTCATGTGGCGAGCTGTGGGAGCATGGCGAAGATGGCAGCTACGTAATCGAGCAAACGGCCTAATTGTCAAGATCCAGTTGCGCCACGAGCTCAGCGGGAGTGACGACTTTGGTGATTGCCGACCGGTAATCGCTGATGTTGCGCGTGACGATGACATCTGCTTCTTCTTCCTGGGCCGTTTCGTCCATCACGGCGTCTTCGAAGTCGCCTACCGCGGAGAAGCTTGCCCTCAAGCAAGCATGTGCTGTCGTATCTGCTACGCTGAAGATCTCATACAGGTATCTGATCGCCTGATTGCACTTCTCGTTGTCATGGAAATGCCGATGCATAAGATAGAACACGTCCGTTATGGCTTTGGCCGTCGTCATTCCCTCGATGACGCTGTTTGCGCTTGCGAGGAAGATGCGCTTGGAGTTTTCTAGGAAGGGCTCGCGTGCCTGGAGAACGTCGATCAGCACGCACGTGTCGACGAGGACTTTCAAATCGCAGCTCTCCTGTCATCGAGGGCAGCTTGAGCGTCGAAGTCGGATGGTAAAATGCCAACGAGCGATTCCACCAGGGCTTCTTTGTCGGAGTGAGTAGAGACTTGGCCGGGTGTGTCATCCCGATCTTTTCGAGCGAGATCGGGTTTTTGCCGAGAGGCATCGAGAAAACGCCTCGGCTTTTTCTTAGACTCTGCCACCGCAATCTCCATGGCGTCCTCCATTGCGTGATGCTGATGACTGATGGGGTTCATTGTATTCCCATTTTGCGTGCTTGCGTTTGCGATTCATTTGATTTTACAGCTCGGTTGCTTGTGCTCTACGCTTAGTCCCGGTGCTTTGTCATCCGAGCTTTACCAGCTGACTTGCCCTTCCGGCTGTCATGGCGGCCTCTCCTCATCAGCCTCGTTTACAATCTTATTGATCCCATTTACAATCCCATCAATCCTCTCTTGTCGAAGGATCGAAACGAGAGTCGCTTATCAATGCGGCTTATCGCAAGGATCATGACGCTCGCAAGTTGATTGAGGCGCGCGTGCTTTCCGGCAGGATAGAGCTTCTCGGCTTCTCCAGCGCCGACCGTTCGATCGGCGCTGGAGAGTTGAAGTAGTTTTGAGCGGTTGTGCTTCCTGGCGACAACCTATGCTCGGAAAAGGCGGAAGACAGAGGCAAACGGGGGGAATGCCCCGAAAGCGCTTATGTTGGCGGCGCTCAGCAGGGGGAGAGACGGCGGCTGACTTGAAGAAGGCGGGTTGCGTGGAGATTTACCCTTCACCAGACATAGTGCGGCAGGCGGACGACCGCCCGCGCGCCTGCGCCTGCGATGACGCGGAAGTTTCTGCTTGCGCCTGCGGCGAAGCGGAGGCTTCCGTACTTGCCTGCGCTTGCGACGAAGCGGAGGCTTCTGCGCCTGCTGACGCGCCCGCCAGCGCATCCGCATCGGCGCGAGGGTCCGCTCCCGCGCCCCGGCGCGCGGCTCGCTCCGCAGAGCCGCCTCGCGCGCTCATCACCGCCGTCGAGCCCGACTCGCCCGCCTATGACGCGGGCTTCGAGCCGGGATGCTACCTCACGAGCGTCGACGGGCAGCCCCTGCGGGACATCATCGACTGGCGCTGGCTCTCCGCCGAGGACGTCATCGAGGTGGGGTACGTCGACCTCGACGGCGACGCGGGCGTGGTGGAGCTCGAGCGCGAGGAGGGGGAGGACTGGGGATTCACCTTCGAGGGCGTGGTGTTCGACGCCGTCAAGCTGTGCCGCAACGCATGCACGTTCTGCTTCATGCGCCAGCTGCCCGCGCACATGCGCCCCTCGCTCTCGCTGCGCGACGACGACTTCCGCCTGAGCTTCCTGTCCGGCACCTTCGTGACGCTCACCAACTTGAGCGCCGAAGACGAGGCGCGCATCATCGAGCAGCACATCTCGCCTTTGCGCGTGTCGCTGCACGCGAGCGACCCCGCCGCGCGCCGCGCGCTCATCGGCCGCCATGCGCAGCACGGCCTCGACGCGCTCGACCGCCTGCTCGCGGCAGGCATCGAGGTGCACGCGCAGATCGTGCTCGTGCCCGAGGCGAACGACGGCGACGTGCTGCGCGGGACGCTGGCGTGGGCCTACGCGCGCCCGAACATCCTGAACGTCGGCATCGTGCCCCTCGGCTTCACCAAGCACCAGGCCTTCTTCGACCACAGCTTCAACGACCCGGCCGCCGCGCGCGCGGTCATCGACATCGTGGAGCCCTTCCAGCGCCGCGCGCTCGCCGAGCGCGGCGAGCCGTGGGTGCACGCGGCTGACGAGTTCTACCGCAACGCCTACCTGGCCGACACGGCGGAGAAGATCCCTCCCACCAGCCATTACGGCGACTTCTCGCTCTTCGAGGACGGCATCGGCATCATCCGCTCCTACGTGGACGAGTTCGACGCGGCCTGCGCGGGCGGGCTCGCGCGCCGCGCCGCCGACGCGCTCGACGCCGCCGGTCTGCGCGTGCGCTACGTGGTGGGCGAGGCCATGCAGCCCTTCCTGGACCGCATGGTCGAGCGAAGCCCGCTGGCCGGCCGCCTCGTCCCCCTCACGGTGCGAAACACCTACTTCGGCGGCAATGTGGACGTCACCGGCCTCCTCTGCGCCTGCGACATCGTGCCCGCGATAAAAGAAGCTGTAGCGGAGAATGCTCCTGGGATGGACTTGGCCTTAGCGAGAATTGGCGAAAGCGCATCTTGGCAACAAAGTGATGTTCGAGGGGACGATCCGATGGTGCGCACCAAGCGAGTTCCGCACGAGCCGGAAGCGCCAGCGGCGCTTCCGAGCGAGCAGGACTGTCTGAGCGACTGCGCTCCATCGGATCGTCCCCTGCGGGAGATGTGCGGACGAAGCACTTTCGCTCATTTGCGCGACCTCTTCGTCATCCCGCGCGTCATCTTGAACGACGCCGGCGTGACGCTCGACGACGCTACCGTAGAGGATATGGAGAAGGCCGCGGGCACGCCCATCAGCGTGGTATCCTGTAACCCGTTAGATTACCTAACCGAAATCATCAACCTGGCCGCTGCGGGGCGGGCCCTCTGAGCGTGCGCCTCGCGCACCGCGCAGGGCAGGCCGCGAAGCCCTCGACCATAGAAGGAACGAATCATGGCATTACCTCTCGTCGCCGTCGTCGGGCGTCCCAACGTGGGCAAGTCCACGCTGGTGAACCGCATCGCGCAGACTGGCGAGGCCATCGTGCACGAGATGCGCGGCGTCACGCGCGACCGCTCGTACCACAAGGCCGACTGGAACGGCATCGACTTCACGCTCGTCGACACGGGCGGCATCGAGATGGGCAACGAGGACGCCTTCCAGAGCTCCATCCGCGCGCAGGCGTTCGAGGCCACGCGCCAAGCTGACGTCATCGTGTTCCTCGTCGACGGCAAGACCGGCATCAACGCCGACGACGAGGAGGTGGCGCGCATCCTGCGCCGCGCGAACAAGCCGGTGTTCCTCGCGGTGAACAAGATGGACAACCCCTCGAAGGAGGACGCCATCTGGGAGTTCTACAACCTGGGGCTCGGCGACCCGTGGCCGGTGTCGGCGACGCACGGGCACGGCACGGGCGATCTGCTCGACGAGGTCACAGCCGAGCTGGCCAAGCTCGACTACGACGGGCAGGACGAGGTGCCGGCCGTCAACGTGGCCATCATCGGCCGCCCGAACGCGGGCAAGTCCTCGCTCACCAACCGGCTCACCAACGACGAGCGCTCCATCGTGAGCGACGTGGCGGGCACCACGCGCGACGCCGTGGACACGCTCGTGGAGCACGAGGGCGAGCTCTACCGCATCGTCGACACGGCGGGCCTGCGCCGCAAGAGCCACATCGACGAGGACGTGGAGTACTACGGGTTCGTGCGCGCCATGCGCGCGATCGACCGCGCCGACGTGGCGCTGCTCGTGATCGACGGCACGCTCGGCCTCACCAACGAGGACCAGCGCGTGGCGGGCTACGCGGCCGAGCGCGGCTGCGCGATGGCCATCATCCTGAACAAGTGGGACATCGTGGAGGGCCCCGAGGCCAAGCAGAAGATCCGCGAGCTCATCGAGGACCGCATGACGTTCGTGGGCTACGCGCCCGTGATCGCCGTCTCGGCGCTGACCGGCAAGAAGGTCGACCGCGTGTGGGACGTCATCGACCAGGCGTATGCGGGCTACTCCACCGAGATACCCACGAGCCAGCTCAACGCGTGGCTCGCCGGCATCCGCGAGACGGGCCACACCGTGAGCAAGGGGAAGGCCCTTCTGCGCATGAAGTACGTCACGCAGACCTCCACGTGCCCGCCGCAGTTCACGTTCTTCTGCAACCGTCCCGACATCGTGGACGACAACTACGAGCGCTACCTCGAGAACCGCCTGCGCGAGCGGTTCAACCTGGAGGGAACGCCCATCCGCCTCAAGTTCAAGAAGAAGGACTAGCCCATGCTCGGCGTGCTTCTGTGGGCCATCGGCCTGTTCGTCGCCTGCTTCCTCCTCGGCTCCATCCCGTGGGGCGTGATCATCTCGCGGGTGTTCTTCCACAAGGACATCCGCGACGAGGGATCGGGCAACATCGGCACCACCAACGCCATGCGCTCGATGGGCAAGGCGGGCGGCGGCGCGGTGTTCGTGCTCGACTTCGGGAAGGGCGTGCTCTCGGGCGTGCTCGCGACGCTCGTGGCGCCCTACGTGCAGGGCTCGCTCGTCGTGAGCGCCGCCCAGGCGGGGAGCTTCGGCGGCATGCTCGTGGCGGAGACCGCGCCTGTCGCCGAGAGCGCGCTCGCGCTCTGCTTCGGCGTGGCCTTCTTCGGCTGCGTGTGGGGGCACATCTTCAGCCCGTGGCTGGGCTTCAAGGGCGGCAAGGGCATCGCGGTGGCCGTGGGCTGCCTGTTCGTGGTGTTCGGGCCCGTCGGAGCGCTGCTCGAGATCGCGATCTTCGCCGTGCTGGTGGTGACCACGCGCTACGTGTCGGTGGGCTCGATCGCCGCGGCGGCGGCCTGCCCGTTCTTCTCGCTGTACTACCTGTGGGGCCACGGGCTCGCCGTGGCGCTCATGACGGTGGGCGCGCTCACGGTGGTGTGGGCGCACCGCGGCAACATAGCGCGCCTGCGCGCGGGCAACGAGCGCAGGGTCGGGGACAAGAAGAAGTAGGGAGTTGAGCTCATCATGAAGGTTGCGGTTATCGGCGCGGGGTCGTGGGGCACGGCGCTCTCCCAGGTGCTCGCGACGAACGGGCACGACGTGGCGCTGTGGGCGCGCAACCCCGCGGTGGTCGCGGGCGTGAACGAGCAGCACAGAAACCCGCGCTACCTGACGGACTCCGCGCTCTCGCCGCGCGTGCGCGCGACGCTCTCCTACGCCGACGCGCTCGCCGACGCGCGCGCCGTGGTGGTGGTCACGCCCTCGCACATCATGCGCAGCGTGGGAGCCGAGCTCGCCGGGCTCGTCGCGCCCGAGACCCCCGTCGTCATCTGCTCGAAGGGCGTCGAGGAGAAGACTGGCATGCTGCCCATCGCCGTCCTCGCCGACGAGGTGGGCAACCCCGCGCGCATGGCCGTGCTCTCCGGCCCCAACCACGCCGAGGAGATCATCTGCGGGAAGCCTGCCGCCACGGTCATCGCGAGCACGTCGGAGGCGACGGCGGTGCTCTTCCGCGACCTGTTCGCCACGGACACCTTCCGCACCTACACGTCGTCCGACGCGGCGGGCGTGGAGCTCTGCGCGGCGTTCAAGAACGTGATCGCCATCGCCGTGGGCATCTCCTACGGGCTGGGCTACGGCGACAACACCGCGTCGCTTCTGATCACGCGCGGGCTCGCCGAGATGAGCCGCATGGTGGTGGCCTGCGGCGGCGAGGCGATCACGTGCATGGGGCTCGCGGGCGCGGGCGACATGGTGGCCACGTGCATGTCGAAGCACTCGCGCAACCGCCGCTTCGGCGAGGACTACGTGGCGCGCGGCCGCACGCTCGACGACTTCGCCGCCGACACGCACATGGTGGTGGAGGGAGCGCTCGCGTGCAAGACGCTCGAGGTGCTCTCGGAGCGCCATCACGTGGAGCTGCCCATCACCGACACGGTGCGCGAGATCGTCTGGAAGGGGGCCGACGCGGCCACCGCCGCGCGCCTTCTCGCCGACCGCCCGCTGACCACGGAGTTCTACGGGCTGTAGGTTTTGCCGCTGCGAAGGGCCGGGGCGGAACTGGCCGACGCTGCGAAGGGCCGGGGCGTCCCAGCCCTTCTCGCCCTACGTGCTCGTCGCGCACGAAGTACGCTTCCTCGCGCTTTCGCGGCAATTCGGGGCGTCCCAGCCCTTCTCGCTGACGTTGCCGATTACGTGAGGGAAGAGGGCTCGCGCTTTGGGCGCCCGTTACGCGTGCCTTCGCTCCAGCTCGAGGAACGCGGCGCGCAGCTGGGCGCCGCGGTCGGCGCCGGTGGGGCGGCCGTTGGCGCCCACCACGCGGTGCGCGGGGACGATCACCGCGAGCGGGTTTCTTCGCACGGCGGCCCCGACCATGCGGTAGGCCTCGGGCTGGCCGATGGCCTCGGCGATGTCGCGGTTGGTGCGCGTCTGCCCGTAGGGGATGGCCTCGATGGCGCGCCACACCTTCACCTGGAAGTCGCTCCCCTCGAGCACGGCGGGCACGTCGAAGGAGGTGCGCTTGCCGGCGAAGAACTCGAGCAGCTGGGTCGAGCAGGCGTTCGTCGCCTCGGCAGGCCGCCGCTCGCCGTCCAGGCGCACGTCGCCGAGCGCCACGGCGCAGACGGCGCCAGCGCGCTCGGCGATGGTGACGGGCCCGTACGGCGTGGGGTAGACGTAGTAGGTGAGCTTGTCGCGGGGGGCTGCTGCGAAATGGGCCATGCGGCGTCCTTTCAGGTGAAGCATGCGGCCATTATACGGCAGCTTCGCCGCTACGCCGAGATGACCCGCTGGTACAGCGCCTCGAGGCGCACGACGAACTTCGACTGGGCGTAGCGCTCGAACACGCTCTCCGCGATGCGCTCCCGGCGCAGGGGCGCTGCGGCCGTGCGGTCGAGCTCGCCCACGATGGCGCGCGCGAGGGCCTCGTCATCGTCGACGTCGACGAGCGTGCCGCATTCCGGCGTGACGAACTCGGGCAGGCCGCCTTGGTTCGTCGCCACGACGGGCAGCCCGCACGCCATGGCCTCGAGCGCCACCAGGCCGAACGGCTCGCGCCGCGACGGCATGGCGAACAGGTCGGCCGCGTTGTAGAGCCTGCGCAGGCTGTCCTGCAGCTGATGTCCCAGGAAGTACGTGCGCGAGAGCCCCAGATCGGCGTGCAGGCGCTCGAGCGCCTCGCGCTCCTCGCCGCTGCCGGCGAGCAGGGTGACGACGTCGGGGTGCTCGCGCTCGTAGCGCGCGGCGGCGCGCAGCAGCACGTCGACGCCCTTGAAGTTGGTGAGCTTCCCTGCGAACAGCACGACGCGCTCTCCCTGGCAGGGAACGTGGTGCTCCTTGAGCAGCGAGGCGCGGTCGACGTCCTCGCGGTAGAAGACGTCCTCGTTGTAGCCGTTCAGCAGCAGCACCATCTTCTCGGCTGCGGCGGGGATGGTCGACACGGTGTCCTCGTAGTTGTCCTTCGAGATGGCGATGATGCTGTGGCACAAGCGCACCGTCTCGTCGGCGAGCTCGTGGAAGCGCGGCCACTTGCGGTAGCCCATCATGTCGGTGCCGTGAGCTGTGACGATGGTGGGCACGCCGGTCTTCGCGGCCACGTTGGCGAGCAGCCACACGTGCTGGGCGTGGATGATGTCGGGCTCGAACTCGCGCACGGCGGCGCTGACGGCTGCGGTGAACGCCGTCAGGTAGCGCTCGAGCTGGTCGTCGTCCAGGTCGTCGAACGTCGTCAGGCTGCGCGGGTGGGTGGTGAAGCAGGGGAAGTTGAACGGCAGCGGGCTCGTCGGGCTGCTGCCGTCGCCTGCCGCCGGCTTGCCGGCGAGCGCGTCGTTGGCGGCTGGGTCGCCAGCCAGCGCGTGCTGCCCGCCTTCGGCGTCGAAGTAGACCGGGCGCAGCGAAACCCCGTCGAGCGGTGCCGGAACGCGGTTCTCGGGGAACACGATGCAGACGTCGTGCCCGCGCTTGGCGAGGTGCTGCGCGGTGTTCATGGTGTACGTGCCGCTTCCCGACCCTTCGAGCGGAAAGTGGTTGACCAGGAGAATCTTCATGGGGGCCTCCAATGCGTGCGAGACGATGGCGGACGGGCACGTGCGCCGCGTCCAATGCACCATTGTACCGCATGAGCCCCCCATCCGTCGCTCACCTGCGCACACGCGCTTCCGCCAGAGGGGGCCGGAGGTCGAAGAAGGCCAAGGTCCGCGTCCGATGGCTTGGCTTCCTTGCGTATTCGCGAATTGTGGAGGAGCAATAACTCGGAACCTCGTCGCGTTGCTGCGCTAGAATAGGCGCGGTGCATACATCCGCGAGTGCAAGGACATTCCATGTTTCAACCAGTGAAGATCGCCCCCTCCATCCTGTCCGCCAACTTCATGAGCTTCCAGGCCGACATCGACCTGATCGAGCGGGCGGGCGCAGGGTACGTGCACTACGACGTGATCGACGGGCACTTCGCCCCGAACCTCACGGTGGGCATCCCCGTGCTCAAGCAGCTGGTGAAGTCGACGAGCCTGCCCGTTGACGTGCACCTCATGATCGACAACCCGGAGCGCGAGCTGCCGTGGTTCCTCGACGTGCTCCAAGGCGCCGCCGACCCGACGGCGTGCGTCGTCACCGTGCACGCCGAGGCGCTCTACGGCCCTCAGCTCGCACGTGCCGTCGAGGTCATCCACGCGGCGGGCTGCAAGGCCGCCGTGGCGCTGAAGCCGTGCACGCCGGTCGCGGTGCTGGCCCCGGTCATCGCCGAGCTCGAGATGGTGCTCGTGATGAGCGTCGAGCCGGGGTTCTCGGGGCAGAGCTACATCGAGGGGTCGGACGCGAAGGTGGCCGAGGTGGTGGCCCTCGCGCGCGCGGCGGGCGCGAGCCCGCTCATCGAGGTGGACGGCGGCGTCGGCGTGGCCACGGCCCCGCTTCTGGCGGCTGCGGGCGCTGACGTGCTCGTGTGCGGAAACGCCGTGTTCGCGGCCGAGGACCCGGCGGCGGCGCTCATGCGCATCGAGCAGGCGGCGGACGAGGCGCGCGAGGCCACTCTCGCCGCGCAGGCATAGAGGCGCGCGGCGGGCGCGTGGCGGCGACGGAGGCGCGAACGTGTGACGGGTGCGGGCGCGACGGCTACGCGCGCGACGGCCGCGCGAGCGCAGGTCAGCCAACGCGTGCCAGCGCGGCGCCAGCTGCGCTTCGCCCAAAAACGCGCCGCCAACTGCGCTTCGCCCAAGCGCGCCGCCCGTTTCACCCACGAAGAAGGAGGCTTGAAGCTGCATGCCAGCTAAGGTAACGGACACCTACGTGTACCTCGACTACGCGGCCACCGCACCTCTGTGCGAGGAGGCGGCGCGCGCGATGGAGTCCTATCTCGTGCCGGGGCGCGCGAACCTCGCCGCAGGGGGCAACGCGAACTCGCTGCACTCCGCGGGGCGCGCGGCGTTCGAGCACATGGAGCGCGCACGCCGCCAGGTGGCGCATGCCCTCGGCGCAACGCGGCCCGACGAGATCGTGTTCACCTCGGGGGCTACCGAGGCCGACGACGCGGCGATGCTCGGGCTTTCGCGCGCCGCTGCCGACGCGCGCCGCCGCAGGGGAGCGGGCGGGTTTGCGCCACACGTGATCACCACGGCCCTCGAGCACGACGCGGTGCTCGCGCCCGCGCGCCGCTTGGAGGCGGACGGCATGCGCGTGACGTACCTGGCGCCGAACGCGCGCGGGTTCGTGGAGCCCGCCTCGCTCGAGGCGGCGATCGACGAGGATACGGTGCTCGTGTCGGTGCAGATGGCGAACTCGGAGGTGGGCTCCATCCAGCCGGTGGCCGAGCTCGCGCGCATCGCGCACGCGCACGGGGCGCTCTTCCATACCGACGCCACGCAGGCGCTCGGCAAAGTGCGCGTCGACGTGGGCGAGCTCGGCGTCGACGCAGCCTCGTTCTCGGGCCACAAGGTGGGCGGGCCGAAGGGCGTAGGGGCGCTGTACCTGCGCGCCCGCACGCCGTTCGTCCCTCAGCAGCTCGGCGGCGGGCAGGAGGGCGGCCGACGCAGCGGCACGCAGAACGTGTGCGGCATCGCGGGCTTCGCGGCAGCGGTCACCGCGGCGGTGGAAGGCGCCGAGGCCGAGGCCGAGCGCCTGCGCGCGCTGCGCGACCAGCTCTACGCGGGCCTCGCGGCGTTCGGGCCCGTGAGCGCCACGGTGCCGGTGGCTCCCGGCGCGCGCGACTACCTGCCCAACATCGTGCACGTGCTCGTCGACGGCCTCGAGAGCGAGACGCTCATCCTGCGCTTCGACATGATGGGCTTCGGCGTCTCGGGCGGCAGCGCGTGCTCGTCGCACTCGCTCGAGCCGAGCCACGTCCTGCGCGCCATCGGCGTGCAGGGGGACGCCGCCTACGGTGCCCTGCGCGTGTCGATGGGCCGCTACACCACACATGAGGACGTCGATGCGTTCCTCGCCGCCGTCCCGAGAGCGCTTGAATGGTAAAGTAGGCTACGGCAAAGGAAATCACGCAGCATGCGGAAAAGTCAGCGAGGGTGCTTGAGGTGATTCGCATGGCTCCGCCGCGCTGCCAAGCGTACTTCGGTACGCGCCGTGCAGCGCGCAAGGGGGCAGGCGGACCGCCTCAAGTGCCCGCAGCGTCGACGATTCCGTTTGTTGCGTCAGCAACGAACGGAACATGAGAATGGAACTCATCAACACGCACTGCCACTCCAAGTACTGCGGGCATGGGGTCGGCGAGATCGAGGAGTACGCGGCCGCTGCGGAGGCGGCGGGCATCACCACGCTGGCGTTCACCGAGCACTACCCGCTCACGCCGGCGTTCGACCCCGACGAGTACCTCTCGGTGCTGCCCGAGAACATGCCGCGGTATCTGGAGGCCGTCGAGGCCGCGCGCCGCGCGCATCCGAAGCTCGAGATCATCACGGGCGTCGAGATGGACTACCTCGGCGATGACGAGGACCGCGTGATCACCGAGGCTGACCTGGCGCCCTTCACGCTGCGGCTCGGCTCGGTGCACTTCGTGGACGCCTGGGCCTTCGATGACCCGGCCCAGCGCGACCGCTGGGAGGAGCCCGGCGCGCCCGACGCCATCTGGAAGCGCTACTTCGAGCTGTGGTGCGACGCGGCGTCCGACGCGGCGCAGCCCTACCACGTGATGTCGCATCCTGACCTCGCGAAGAAGTTCGCCTACTACCCCAGCTACGACGTGGCGCCCCTCTACGAGGCGGCGGCCGAGGCAGCGGCGGCCGGCGGGCGCATGATCGAGCTGAACACCTCGGGCAGCTACTACGCCTGCGCCGAGATGTTCCCCGCGCCTGCGCTCCTGCGGGCGTTCTGCCGCGCAGGCGTCCCCTGCACGGTGGGCACCGACGCGCACGAGCCGGCCAACGTGGCGCGCGACATCGAGCGCGGCTACGCGGCCCTGTACGAGGCGGGTTACCGGGTCGTCACCGTCCCGACGGCCACGGGCGACCGCCGAACCATTACCATCGAGTAAGCGCTGCTCGCGCTCGGGCGCGCACAGGCTCGGCTCGGGCGCGAGCCTGCCCGGCCCGCGCCCGAGCAGGCTCGGCAGCGCGCGGCAGATCGGACGAAGGAGGCATCATGGCGCTGTTCAACCGAAGAGACCCCCAGGGAACGTCGAGCGGCGAGGAGGCGTCGAAGAGGGGGGCGCTCGTCAAGCGCCCGGCCCGCGCCATCGCCAAGGCGGCGCCGGCGTTCACCGTCGGCTCGCTCGAGGCGGCGCTGCTCAAGGAGTTTCCCGCGCAGGACGCGGAGGAGTGGGACCGCACGGGCCTTCTGGTGGGGGAGGCGGCGCTTCCCGTCGAGCGCGTGGCCGTGGCGCTCGACCCCACGGTGGCCGCCATCCGCGAGGCCGCCCGCGGCGGCGCCAACGTGCTCGTGACGCACCACCCCGCCTTCCTCGCGCCGCCGACGTCGTTCGCGCCCGGAAGCTCGGTGGCGACGAGCCCCGGCGCGGGCGTGTGGGCCGCCATCCAGAACCGCGTGGCGCTCATGGACTTCCACACGGCGCTCGACGTGAGCCCGCAGGCCGCGCGCGTGCTGCCGGGCATGCTGGGGCTCGCGTTCACGGGCCGCTTCGTCGAGCCGCTCTCGGGCTCGAGGCGCAAGGGGTACGGGCAGATCTGCGACGTGCCTGCCGCCGGCGACGGGCCGCGCACGCTCGCGCAGCTGGCCGCGCGCTGCACGGCGGTGTTCGGGAGGGCGCCGCGCGTGTGGGGCGAGTTCGACCGCTCGCTGCGCACGGTGGTGACGGCCACGGGCTCGGCGGGCACCTGCGGCCGCGCGGCGCTTGCGGCGGGGGCGGACTGCCTCGTCTGCGGCGAGGTGAAGTACCACGAGGCGCTCGACCTCTCGGGTGCGGGCCTGGCCATCGTCGAGCTCGGGCACGACGTGAGCGAGCTTCCGCTCGTGGCGGTGCTGGCCGAGGCGCTCGCGCGCGTGGGCGTGGCGAAGGACGCCATCATGGTGATCGACCAGTCGGGCAACTGGGCTGCGCCCGAGGCGCTGCGCGTCTAGCGCCGCCGGGCAGCCGGGCCGCGCTCGAGCCGTTGGGCGGCGCCGGGCGGTTTTCGCGCGCGCTGCGGAAAACGCGGGCGCCAGGGCGCGCGTCTTGGCGTATAGTTGAACCATCACTTCGCAAGCAAGGGGGTCACACCATGGAAGCCCAGCACGACGACATCGCCGGCCTGCTTCAGATCCAGCAGATCGACCTGGACATCCTGCGCCTGAACAAGCAGCTCGAGGAGCTCCCGCAGCGCGCCGTCATCATGGAGGCGCGCAAGAAGCGCGAGGCCGTAGGCGGCAAGCGCGCCAAGGTCGACGCCCTCAAGAAGGACGCCGCGCAGCGCCTTTCCCGCATCAGCGACGAGGACGCCTCGCTTGCGAAGAAGGAGGCGGGCACGCAGGCGGCCATCGAGGCGGCCAGCGGCAACTACCGCAACGTCGAGGCGCGCACCAAGGAGCTCGCGGGCATCGCCAAGCGCCGCGCCAAGCTCGCGGACGACCGCGCGAAGGCGAGCGACGAGCTCGACAAGATCACGCAGCTCGAGACGCAGGTGCTGCGCGCGCTCTCCGACATCGACGCCGCCGAGGCCCGCGCGGTCGAGTCGTTCAAGCGGGAGGGCGGCGCGCTCAAGATGGGCGTCGCCAAGCTCGAGGCCGAGCGCGCCGAGCTCGCCAGCCGCATGACCCCGGCGGTGCTGAGGCTCTACGAGAAGACCGCCGCGCGCACCGGCGGCGTGGCGGTCGGCGCGCTGAACGGCGACCGCTGCGGCGTGTGCCGCGCCGCCATCGAGGGCGGCCGCCTCATCGAGCTGAAGGCCCACGCGCCCCTCGGCACCTGCCCCTCCTGCAAGCGCCTCCTCATCGTAGAGTAGGGGAGCGAAGCGAGAAGCCCGCATAAATCTCCCCAACGCAAAAAAGCCCGCGCGAGCGGGCTTTTCGATGCCGTGAGCGAAGCAGGCTCGCGAGCGGGCCCTTAGGCGCGCTCGACCTTGCCGGCCTTCAGGCAGGAGGTGCACACGTTGGCCTTGCGCACGTGACCCTTGGCGTCCTTGATGGTCACCTTCTGCACGTTGGGCTTGAACCAGCGGTTGGTCACACGATGGGAGTGGCTGATGCTGCGACCAGCAACAGGCTTCTTACCGCAAACTTCGCAAATCTTAGACATTCGTATCAACTCCAATAATATTCTCGGCCTAAACCGGTTAGGACAAAAAAGCCCTAATACTATATCACATAAAACAACACCCCTTCAAGAATAATTTATGGAATATGGGCGCCTGCCTGCGCAAGCCTGCCATCGCGCGTTTAGCCCATGCGCTATACTGCATAAGATGAGCTTACGGCGGTCCCGCAGGCTCGCGCGCGCGTGGCTCGCGTGCGCGCCGCGGCGCCGCTGACACATGAAAGGAGCATCATGAGCATGAGCATTCCCGGTAATCTCCATGTTGCCAATGACGTGCTGGCCGACATCGTCGGAAACGCCGCCATGGAGTGCTACGGCGTGGTGGGCATGACCGCCCCGAACGCCGCTGACGGCATTGCAAAGATCCTTCCTGCGTCGCGCCTGCGCCGCGGCGTCGTTGTCAACACCACTGACGAGGGCATCCACGTGGAGCTCTACGTCGTCATCGAGTACGGCACCAACATCAGCACCGTCTCGCAGAACCTCATCGACCAGGTGAGCTTCGCGCTGAAGGAGTACGCGCGCGTTCCTCTGGAAGGCGTGGAGGTACACGTGCAGGACGTCAAGGTACGCCGCTAGCCCCGCTTTCGGGAGGGCGCGCGCAAGGGGATCTGCCGCCGCGCGCTCGCATCATTAAGGAGAGAACGAACCGCCATGTCAACCACCTACTCATCCAACGACGTGCTGAACGCCATCGCGGCGGCGAGCAAGGCTTTGAGCGCGCGCAAGGAAGAAGTCAACCGTCTCAACGTGTTCCCCGTCCCCGACGGCGACACGGGCACGAACATGTCGCTCACCATCGAGAGCGTGGTGAGCAACGTCGCGCGCCTGTCCATCGGGGCGAGCGGGGCTGAGATCCGCAAGGCCATCACCACGGGCGCCCTCATGGGCGCGCGCGGCAACTCGGGCGTCATCACCTCGCAGATCCTGCGCGGCCTGTGCGAGGGCAGCGCAGGCGCCGAGGCGCTCACCACCGAGACGGTGGCCGCGGCCTTCGAGAAGGCCGTCGAGGTGGCCTTCCAGGCGGTGCGCAAGCCCGTCGAGGGCACCATCCTCACGGTGCTGCGCGACTCCGGCGCCGCCGCCGTCGACGCGCGCAAGGCGAACCTCTCCACGGTCGACGCGATCGAGTGCATCGTGGCCGAGGCGTACGCCTCGGTGCAGCGCACGCCCGAGCTGCTCCCCGTGCTGAAGGAGAACGGCGTGGTCGACGCCGGCGGCTTCGGCCTGGCCATCCTGCTCGACTCGTTCGCGGCGGCGCTGCTCGGCAAGGACGGCACGATGGTCGACGAGCTCGCGTTCGCGCGCACCGCGGCCCCGAAGGTGGAGATCGAGCAGATCAACGACTGGGAGGGCTCGGCGTACCGCTACTGCAACGAGTTCCTCGTCGACTCCGAGGTGCTCGACCCCGCCGACGCGCTCGAGTTCCTGGCCACCATGGGCGACTGCGAGCTGTGCGTGGGCAGCGCGCCGAAGTTCAAGGTGCACGTGCACTCCAACCACCCCGACCAGGTGCTCGCGTACTTCTTGGAGCGCGGGCAGATCTCCGAGGTGTTCATCCACAACATGCAGCTGCAGTCGGCCGAGCGCACCGAGAAGCTCGCCGCGGAGCAGGCCGCCGAGCACAAGCCGCTCGGGTTCGTGGCCGTGGCGGCCGGCGAGGGCAACGCCGAGATCCTGCGCAGCCTCGGCGTCGACGTGGTCGTCTCGGGCGGGCAGACCATGAACCCCTCCACGAAGGACCTGCTCGACGCCGTGGGGCAGGTGAACGCCGATGCCGTCGTCATCCTGCCGAACAACTCCAACATCATCATGGCGGCGCAGAGCGCCTGCGAGCTGTCCGAGATCCCCTGCGGCGTGGTGCCCACCAAGAGCGTGCCGGCCGCCTTCGCGGCCATGTTCGCGATCGACCCCGACGCGTCGCTTGAGGACAACGTCGCCGAGATGACCGAGGCGTTCGCCGAGGTGAGGACCGGCGAGGTCACCTGCGCCATCAAGGACTCCAAGGACGCGCACGACAACCCCATCCATGAGGGTGACGTCATCGGCATCGCGGACGGCGCCATCGAGGCGGTGGGCTCGTCGGTGGAGGACGTGGTGATGGAGCTGCTCGAGGCCATGGAGGCCGAGGACGCCGACACGCTCACGCTGCTCGCCGGCGAGGACATGGCGGACGGGGACTTCGCGGCCCTCGTCGAGCGCATCGAGGAGGCCTACGACGACCTCGAGATCGACTCCCACCGCGGAGAGCAGCCGCTCTACCCGATCGTCCTTTCGGTCGAATAAGGGATTGTCTGCGAAAACCAACACATCGAAGGAGAAGGGCGGGGCTTCGGCCTCGCCTGATCGTTTGGCGGCCACCTTGCTGCTCGACGCGCCGGCGTCCCGGGTGCGCGGCGTGAGCCCGGCGCGCGCAGGCGCGCTCGAGAAGCTCGGCGTCCGCACGGTGCGCGACCTGCTCACCCACTACCCGCGCCGCTACGTGGACCTCTCGAGCGTGTGCACGGTGGCCGAGGCGCGCATCGGGTCCGCGTGCACCATCCAGGGCACGGTGCACGAGATCAAGCTCAAGCGCCCGCGTCCGAAGCTCACGCTCGTGGAGATCGCGCTCGTGGACCAGACGGGCCTCCTCGTGGTCACGGCCTTCCGCCAGCCGTGGCTCATGGACACGGTGCGCGCGGGCGCGCAGGTCGCCGTGGCTGGCAAGGTTGAGTTCAGCTACGGCTTCAAGCGCATGACGAATCCCTACCTCGAGGTGCTCGGCGACGAGCCCGCCACGGGCATGATCATCCCCGTGCACCCGGCGTGCGAGAAGGTGTCGGCCGCGTGGATGCGCCGGCTCGTGGGAAACGCGCTCGAGGCGACGTGCGGGGTCCTTGACCCGCTGCCGCTCGACCTGCGGGCCAAGTATCGGCTGATGAGCCGTGGGTGCGCGCTGCGCGCCATCCACTTCCCGCAGGCCATGCCCGAGGCGCATGAGGCGCGGCGGCGCCTGGCCTACGAGGAGCTGCTCATGCTCGAGCTCTTCCTCATGCAGCAGTCCGCCGAGCGCAGCCGCGACGTGGAGCCCGTCGCGCACGTGACGGACGGCCCGCGCCTGCGCGCGCTCGCCGCGAGCCTGCCCTTCGCGCTCACGGACGAGCAGGCGTCCGCGCGCGACGAGATCCTCGGCGCGATGGCGGCGCCGCGCGTGGCGAACCACATGCTCCTGGGAGACGTGGGCACGGGCAAGACGGTGGTGGCGGCGCACGCGCTGGCCGCCGCGGCCGACACGGGCGGGCAGGCGTTCCTCATGGCGCCGACCGAGGTGCTCGCGCGCCAGCACGCGAAGAGCCTGGGCGCGCTCTTCGACGCGGCGGGCGTGACGTATGCGCTGCTCACGGGCTCAACGAGCGCCGCCGAGCGCGCGGACGCGGTCGCGCGCTCGGCGGCGGGGGAGATCGACGTGCTCATCGGCACGCACGCCCTGCTCGAGGACGACGTGGTCGCGCCCCGCCTCACGCTCGCGGTCGTCGACGAGCAGCAGCGCTTCGGCGTCGACCAGCGCGCGAAGCTCCTGTCGAAGGGCGCGGCGCCCGACGCGCTGTTCCTCACGGCCACGCCCATACCGCGCACGCTCGCGCTCGCGCTGTTCGGGAGCTTGACGCTGTCCTACATCAAGCACCGCCCGCACGACGCGGCGCGGCGCACCACGTGCGTGGTGGCGAAGTCCGAGCGCGGGCGCGCCTACGACGCGGCGGCGGCGGCGCTCGCGCGCGGCGAGCAGGTGTACGTGGTGTGCCCGCTCATCGGCAAGAGCTCCGAGGAGCGCGACGAGCTGGCGGGCAAGGGCGCCGCGGCGCGCGAGGGGGACGCCGAGGAGGCGTTCCACCCGACGGTGGCCATCGAGGACGACGCCGACATGGCGGACGACGACGTGACGGCCGCCACGCAGGAGGCGGCGTTTCTGAGCGCGAAGGTGTTCCCCGACCACGAGGTGGCGCTTCTGCACGGCGGCATGCCCGCGGCCGAGAAGCAGGCGGTGATGGACCGCTTCCGCGCGGGCGAGATCGGCGTGCTCGTGGCGACCACCGTGATCGAGGTGGGCGTCGACGTGCCCCGCGCCACCGTGATGATCGTGGAGGACGCCGACCGCTTCGGCCTCTCGCAGCTCCACCAGCTGCGCGGGCGCGTGGGGCGCGGCAGCCTCCCGGCTCAGGTGTTCTTGGTGTCGGCCTCGAAGCAGGAGGCGGCGCTCGCACGCCTGCGCGCCATGGAGACCACCGACGACGGCTACGAGCTCGCGGCGTTCGACCTGTCGCTGCGCCGCGAGGGCGACATACTGGGCAACCGGCAGTCGGGCGCCTCGGCGCTCAAGCTGGTGAACGTGGTGCGCGACCAGGGCATCATCGAGGCGGCGAACGCCGACGCGCGCGCGATCATGGAGGTTGACCCGCTTCTGGAGGAGCCCGACCACGCGGCGCTCGCGCGCGAGATGCGCGCCCTGTTCGCGCAGGAGCGCGCCGTCGTCGGCGGGTAGGGGCCCCGCGCCCGGCAGGCGACCCGCCTGTCGGCCCTCCCCCTGCGGACCCGCCCGCGGCGAACCGCGGCGTCGCGGACCGCGCCGCACCACTCATGACACTTCGAGCTGAAAGGACCGCCCATGCGCATCATCGCCGGCGAGCACAAAGGCAGGCGCCTCGTCGCGCCGAAGGGGCGCGGCACGCGCCCGACCACCGACCGCGTGCGCGAGTCGCTCATGAGCGCGCTCGTGAGCGCATGCGGCGGGCTCGAGGGCGCGGTGGTGCTCGACGCGTTCGCGGGCTCGGGTGCGCTCGCGCTCGAGGTGATGTCGCGCGGCGGGGCGCATGCGTGCCTGTGCGAGTGCGACCGCGGGGCGCTCAAGGCGATCGAGGAGAACGTGCGCGCGCTCGGGTACGGGCGCGACCAGGTGCGCGTCTGCCGCACCGACGTGCTGAAGAGCGGCGCGCCCCGTTTGCGCGAGCCGTACAGCCTCGTGCTGCTCGACCCGCCCTACGCGCTCGAGGCGCGCGAGGTGCTCGGGGTCGTGGGGCGGCTCGCGGCGGCGGGCGCGCTCGCGCCCGGCGCGGTGGTGTCCTACGAGCACGGCGCGGCGTCGAACGCGGCGGTCGAGGAGGCGGCCGCGGCGAGCGGTTTGTCCCTTGCCTCGCGGCGCGCCTACGGCGATACTGTGATCGACCTGCTTGAGCGAGAAGGAGAGTAACGGCATGAAGCGCGCCCTCACCCCGGGAACGTTTGACCCCATCACCAGCGGACACCTCGACGTGATCACGCGCGCCGCGCAGCTGTTCGACGAGGTGGTCGTGGCGGTGGCCGCGTCGCAGAAGAAGGGCCCGCGCGGGCCGCTGTTCTCCCTTGAGGAGCGCGTCGAGCTGGCGCGCGAGGCCACGTCGCACCTGCCCAACGTGCGCGTGGAGGCGTTCGACGAGCTTCTGGTCGACTTCGCTCGCCGCATGGGCGCCGAGGTGGTCATCAAGGGCCTGCGCGCCGTGACCGACTTCGAGTACGAGTTCCAGATGACGGCGCTGAACTACCAGCTCGACCGCGAGCTCGAGACGATGTTCATCATGTCGCCTCCGCAGTACATGTACCTGTCGAGCTCCATCGTGAGGGAGATCGCGAGCCTCCACGGCGACCTGGACCAGTTCGTCCCGCCCTGCGTGAAGGAAGCCCTCGAGCGGAAGTTCGCCTAAGCCCGCCCGAGCTCTCCTGCGGCTGCTTGAGTCCGCCCAGGTCAACCGAGGGGATTGCGTTGCGGCCTTCCTGCCCGGTTCCGTTCTGCGTCCGCGTTCTTCGCAAGGCGTTTCCCCGTACCGCTGAGTCTCCTCTTGATTGTACGGAATATTTCCGTACAATTGAGGAAACCTCGAAAGGAGCTAACATGGCACCGGTGATGGAAAGGTCCTGTCGCATTGACATCAGGCTGACGCAGCCCCAGCGGACGAGCTACGAACGGGCTGCCGCGCTCAAGGGCCAGACGCTGTCGCAGTGGACGACCCAGCACCTCGACGAGTGCGCGCGCCGCGACATCGACGAGGCGAGAGCCACGCAGCTCGATGACGAGGCTTTCGAGGCGTTCTGCCAGATGCTCGAAGCCCCTCTGCCGAAGGCCGCCTCTGAGCTCCTGGCCCGTGAGGAAATCTGGGTATGACGGGGTTCACCAGGCCCGTTCAGCTTCGCGAAGGGGAGCGGATCGAGGGCTTTCGGTGCGGCAACGAGGTGGTCGACCGATGGGCTGCCGACCACGCGGCCGACGCGCGCAAGAGGGGGACCGCCGTCGTCTACGTCTCCTTCTGCGGAGATGCGGTGGCGGGCTTCTACACGCTCAGCGCGCACTCGGTGACCCGGTCCGACGTGTCGGGAGGCTGGTTCAAGAGGAACGCGCCCGAGCAGGTTCCCGCCGTCCTCCTGGGGATGATGGGCGTCGATGAGCGCTACAAGGGCCGCGGCCTCGGCGCGCAGCTTCTGCGCGACGCCATCCTCAACGCACTCAAGATAGCCGACCTCGCGGGCGCGCGGGCGCTCATCGTGGACCCTGTCGACGCGTCGGCTGCAAGGTTCTACGGGCGATTCGGCTTCAAGGAGCTGCCGGGAACGCATCGCATGGCCCTGAGGCTCTCCTAGGCCAAGCAGCTGACGCGCTGCTCGTCTTGCACCCAGAGGGTGGGGGCCACCACGAACGTGCCGGGGGCGGTGACGTTCTCCGTGGGCCCGAGGCGGTTGTAGACGCCGGCGAACTGGCCGTCGAACACGTACAGGCCGGTGAGGCAGCCGGAGTCGCGCACGGGCCCCGAGAAGTCGGCCTCGTCGCCGTAGAGCGGAATCGCCGGGGTGCGTGCGGGGGCGCAGAACTCCTGCACGAGGTAGGCTGACGGGCCCGCGTCGGCGCGGCAGCGCTCGACGACGTCCGCCCACTCGGCGCGGCTGAACTGCGCGCCCACGTAGACGCCCTTGTTGTCGTACCAGTCGGTGGGCTTGATCACCCAGCGCGCGGGCTCTTCCAGCACCTGGTCCACGGAGAGGCGCGGGTCGTCAAGAAACGCCGTGAAGGGGAGGGACTCCTCGACGAAGGCGCGCTCGGCGGGCGTGAGCAGGGCCTGCGCGGCGGGGTCGCGCAGCACCGCGAACAGCTGCTTGTCGTGGGCGATCTGGGTCGCGAAGCTGCCGATCATGGGCACGGCGCCCGAGGTGACGGCGGTGACGAAGTCCTGGCAGTCGTCCCAGTGCTGCAGCAGGTCGACCACGATGCAGAAGCGCCAGACCACGTCGATCGGCTGGTTGGGCGCTCCCTCGCGGGGGGTTGCGCAGGTGAGGCGCCCGCCGCTGAAGGCGAGGTCGCGCACGTCGCAGACGCTCGCGTCGGCGCCCGCCGCGCGGAAGAGCGCGGCGTAGCGGGAAAGCTCGCCCAAGGGCACGTCATCGCCGTCCATGCACATGACGATGGCGACATGAGGGTGCTCCTTGGCGCCCTCGCACGCCCCGTACAGGCGCATGAAGTCAGCCGCCCATCCCTCGAACAGGCGCTCTGCGTCGTCTTCCAGGCGATGGCGCGCGGCGAACGCCTGGCAGGGGGCGCTCGGGCGCAGGGCGTCAAGCGCTGCGCGGGTCTTGTTCATGCCCGACGAGCAGTCGGCGTTGAACTCGACGAAGCGCGCCGCGCCGCTGTCCTCGTCGAAGAAGCAGTCGAAGCGCGCGTAGGGAAGCAGGCGCGCGCTCGCGCGCGGGGTCAGGATGAGGTCGCGCACGCGCTCGTCGAAGGCGAACAGCTCCCTGAACTGCGGGTCGTCCAGGTAGGCGGCGATCACCTTCTCGAGGATGCCGTGCACGGTGAGCGCGGTTGACGCAAGCTGGTCGCGCGTGCGCTGGTCGAGGATGCGCGGCAGGTACGAGATGGGCGCGGGCGCGCCGCCCACGTACGCGCTGCTCGCCTTCATGCGCTCCCATGCGTCGCGCCTGCCCCCGCCGCGCTCGTCGGTGGTGCGCACGAGCTCGAGGTACTCGTCGGTGGGGGCATGGCGCTCGGCAACGTTCATGGGGTGCTCCTTGGTCGGGGGTAGAGGCGCGCTGCCGAGGGCGTGGCCGCGACAGCCTGTCCAGTGTAGCGCAACGCGGCTCCGCGCGGGGCGCAGGGCGCGCGGTGCTCGGGTAACCGTTTTCCCGCAAATGTGCGCCCTTTGTGCGCCGACGCGCGTTCTTTTTCCCGACATGGTAGAATAATCAAACTCATGTGCAGTTTACCTGCATCGATATAAGTTGAACTCAGCGGGGCGGCTGCCTGCCGGCCCTTGAGGTGGAAGGAACATCATGGACGAAACCGGAGTCTTGGGTCTGCTCGAAGAGCTCTCTATTCTGCTTGAGGACTCGAAGCCGGTCTTTGGCAAGAACAATCTTCGCCAGGTTGACATCACGGCGGCCTTCGAGATCATGGACGAGATTCGCGACACGTTCCCCAGCGAGTTCGCCCAGTCCCGCCAGATCGTGCGCGAGCGCCAGAGCCTCCTCGACGACGCCGAGGCCGAGGCGAACCGCCTGATCGAGGACGCGCGCAGCCAGGCCATCACCATCGCGAGCGAGCAGGAGATCGTGCGCATCTCCCAGCAGCAGGCCGAGACCATCATGGCTGACGCCCGCGAGCTCGAGCGCCAGACCCGCGCCGGCGCGGAGGACTACGCCGACGAGGTGTTCGGGCACGTCGAGCAGAGCCTCGACACGCTGCTCAACAACGTGCGCCGCTGCCGTGACCGCCTGAACGCCAACTCCATCAACGTCCGCTAAGCTGACCTGCGCCGCGGCGCTCGCATCAGCCCCGCCCCTTCTTCGCGTCTTGCGTCAGGGACGCGGCGGGCATGCGGGACGGCCGCGCGCGTCCGCCGCGAGATTCGAGGGTAGACATGGAATCCATCCGCATTCACATCCCTCACGAGCTCTTCGCGCCTGCGGAGAGCTCTCGTTTTGAGGGGACCATCGAGGTGCCGACGCTGAAGGCCGGCCCTGACCTGTACTCGTTCGCCCGCCCGCTCGCCTGGCAGGTCGACGTCACCAACACCGGCGACGCGCTTCTGGTCACGGGAACCGTCGAGGGAGACGCCACCACGTCGTGCGCGCGCTGCCTGGAGGACGTCAAGCTTCCCCTGACGGGGGAGATCGAGGGCTACTTCCTGCTCGGCGGCGAGGACGCCGAGGCGCCCGAGGACATGGACGAGGACGAGTTCGAGGTGCTGCCCGAGGACAACGCCATCGACCTCACGGCGCTCGTGCAGGCCGCGCTCTTGCTCGAGGTGCCGCTCATCCCGCTGTGCGACGACGACTGCAAGGGGCTGTGCCCCACGTGCGGCGCGAACCTCAACGAGGGCGCGTGCGCGTGCGGCGAGCTGGCTGAGGACCCCGACTTCGAGCTGGCGCGCAACCCCTTCGCCGCGCTGAAGGACCTGCGCTTTGACGAATGACGTGCGCCTGGGGGATGAGGCGAACGCGCACGTCTCCGCAGGCCAGGTTTGGAAGGCGTTTCTCGGCTACTACCGTCCCTACAAGCTTCTGCTCTTGTGCGACCTGGCGTGCGCCGTGGTGCTCGCCTGCATCGACCTGGCGTTCCCGCAGTTTCTGAACTTCTTCACGAAGGAGTTCTTCCTCTCGGAGCCAGGCGTGATCCTGCGCTCGCTCGGGTGGATCGCCGCGCTGTTCGCGGCGCTCTACCTCGTGCGCACGGGCTGCCAGTACTTCATCACGTGCTGGGGGCACATCATGGGCGCGCGCATGGAGGCGGACATGCGGCGCGACCTGTTCGCGCAGTACCAGCGCCTGGGCTTCGACTACTACGACCGCCACAACACCGGCACCATGATGTCGAAGATCACGAGCGACCTGTTCGACATCTCCGAGCTCGCGCACCACGGGCCCGAGAACCTGCTCGTGTGCGCGTTCAAGATCATCGGCTCGTTCGCGCTGCTGTTCATGGTCAACGTGCCGCTCACGCTCGTGATGCTGGCGGTGACCGCCGTGATGGCGGCGTTCTCGTTCTGGCGCAACTACTGCCGCCGCACCATCTTCCGCGAGAACCGCGTGCGCATGGCGGGCATCAACGCCACGGTGCAGGACTCGCTCGGCGGCATCCGCGTGGTGAGGTCGTTCGGCGGCGAGCGCGCCGAGAAGGCCAAGTTCGCGCAGGCCAACGTAGCGTTCCTCGACACGAAGAACCGCTCGTACCGCTTTCTCGGGGCGTTCCACGCGGCGAACTCGCTGTTCTTGGGCGCGCTGTACACGGTGTGCGTGGTGGGCGGCGGCTACTTCGTGGCGCAGGGCAGCCTCGAGGTGTCCGACCTGGCCATCTACGCGCTCTACATCGGCATCTTCATCGCGCCGGTCGAGCAGCTCATCAACTTCACCGAGACGCTCCAGAAGGGCTACGCGGGCTTCCGCCGCTTCATGGAGGTGCTCGTGGAGGCGCCCTCGGTGACGGACGCGCCCGGCGCGCCGGACCTGGCCGCGGCGGCGGGCGGGTGCGTGCGCGGGGAGGTGCGCTATCGCGGCGTGCGCTTCTCCTACGACGGCGAGGTCGAGGTGCTGCGCGGGCTTGACCTGCACATACCTGCGGGGACGACCGTGGCGCTCGTAGGGCCGAGCGGGGGCGGCAAGACCACCACGTGCGCGCTTCTGCCGCGCTTCTACGACGTGGGCGCGGGGTCGGTCTCCATCGACGGCGTCGACGTGCGCGACGTGAGCGCGTCGTCGCTGCGGGACGCCATCGGCATCGTGCAGCAGGACGTGTACCTGTTCGGCGGCACCATCGCCGAGAACATCGCGTACGGGCGCCCGGGCGCCACGCACGAGGAGATCGTGGAGGCGGCGCGGCGCGCGAGCATCCACGACTTCGTGATGTCGCTGCCGCAGGGCTACGACACGCTCGTGGGGGAGCGCGGCGCGCGCCTGTCGGGCGGGCAGAAGCAGCGCGTGGCCATCGCGCGCGTGTTTTTGCGCGACCCGCGCATCCTCATCCTGGACGAGGCCACGAGCGCGCTCGACAACGAGAGCGAGAGTGCCATACAGCGCTCGCTCGAGGAGCTTTCGCGCGGGCGCACCACCATCGTGATCGCGCACCGCCTGTCGACCATCCGCAACGCGCGCATGATCGCGGTGGTGGAGGACGGCCGCGTGGTGGAGTTCGGCACGCACGCCGAGCTCATGGAGCGCGGCGGCACCTACGCCCGCTACTACGAGATGCAGTTCGGCGCTCACGGGGAGTGAGGCGGCGCCGCGCGAGTTGCGAGACCCGGCGTGGGCGGCACGTGAGCGCGAGCACAGGCGTGATGCGGGTGCATGATGTGGGTGCGTGCCGCGCCGCGGGAAGCGCGGCTTTCGCCTAGGGCAGAGCAAAACGCACTTACTGCACTCACCCAGTGCATATTTCACGGGAAATCGCACTCACCCAGTGCAATTTTGCTCTATAATCGCACTATATGAGTGCGATTTGAGCAAAAGGAGTCCTCATGGACCGTCTCTACGAGTACATGCACCGCTTGCTCGACGAGGTGCCCACCGCGTTCTACCGCTATATGTATCCTCAGGTCAACTGGGATGGCAGAATGCTCGGCATCGTCGGGCCGCGCGGCGTGGGCAAGACGACCATGCTGCTCCAGCGCGCCAAGGAGCTGATCGGCTCGTCGCGCGTCCTCTACGTCACGGCTGACAGCATGTACTTCGCCAGCCACACCCTTTACGACACGGCTGAGGCGTTCGTCAAGCAGGGCGGCTCGCATCTGCTCATCGATGAGGTGCACAAGTACCCGAGTTGGTCGCGCGAGCTGAAGGCCGTCTACGACGCCTTCCCCGACTTGCACGTGTGCTTCACGGGGTCGTCGATCCTCGACATAGAGAAGGGCGAGGCGGATCTCAGCCGCCGCGCACCGCGCTACCTCATGCAGGGCCTGTCGTTTCGCGAGTTTCTGGGGATGCGCCACGGCATCGCCTTCGACGCGTTCACGCTTGACGAGGTGCTTGAGCACAAGGCGCGCATCCCGGACGTCAAGCACCCGCTGCCCTATTTTGCCGAGTACCTGCGAAGCGGGTACTATCCGTTCGGCTCTGACCCCGACTTCCCCATCGAGCTCGGGCAGGTCATCGCGCGTACGCTTGAGGTCGACATCCCCCAGTTCGCGGAGATGAACACGGCGACGGGGCGCAAGCTCAAGCAGCTCATGGCGGTTGTGAGCACGCTCGCGCCCTTCAAGCCGAACATGACGAGCCTCGCAGGCAAGATCCAGGCAAGTCGCAACAACATCGAGGACTACCTCGTCTACATGGAGAAGGCCGGCATGATCGCCCGACTCGAGACGGGCGCCGGCGGCTTGGGCGCCTTGGGGAAGGCGGAGAAGATATACCTCGACAATACGAACATCTTATACAATCTGGGCGGAGGCAACGTGGACGTCGGCACGGTGAGGGAGACGTTCTTCTTCAATCAGATGCGCGTGCGGCACAAGGTTACCGCGTCCGCGCTCGCCGACTTCGCCATTGGCGGCATAACCTTTGAGGTGGGGGGCAGGAGCAAGGGCGCTGACCAGCTGAAGGGTGCGGAGCGCGGCATCGTCGTCAAGGACGACATCGAGTACGGGTTCGGCAACGTGGTTCCGCTCTGGGCGTTCGGGCTGACGTATTGACGGTGGCGGCGTGCGGCGAAGGTGGCTTTCGGGTATGGAGAGGAGCGCGGGCATGGATGATGCGATGCGGGCGGCGTTCGAGGCGCTGCCGTTCGTCCGCGGGATGGTGCGGATGTGCTCTGACGGCTGGGAACGGGGCTGGCACGAGCGCAACGGCGGCAACGCGTCGTATCGCCTGACGGAGGGCGAGGCGGAGCACGTGCGCGCGCTGCATGCGGGCGAGCCGGGGGCGTGGGCGCCGCTCGGCGTGGAAGTGCCCGAGGTGGCCGGCGCGCTCTTTCTGGTGACGGCCACGGGCTCGTTCATGCGCAACGTGGCCGACGATCCCTCGCGCGCGCTCGGCATCGTGGAAGTTGACGGCGCGGGCGGCGCATGGCGCACGCTCTGCGGCTTCTCGGGCGGCGGGCGGCCCACGAGTGAGTTCGCGGGGCATCTGCTCATCCACGCGGCGCGCCTGCAGGCGCATGACGCGGGGGAGTGTGACGCGCCGGCTTCAGGCGCGGACGAGCCGCGCGTGCTCTACCACGCGCACCCGGTGCCGGTGATCGCGCTCGCGAAGGTGCTGCCGCCTGACGCGCGCACCCTCACGCGCGCGCTCTGGCGCGCCATGACCGAGTGCGTGATGGTGTTTCCCGAGGGCGTCGGGTGCGTGGGGCTCGAGGTGCCCGGCAGCTTGGAGCTCGCACGCGCCTCGGCCGAGCAGGCGCGCCGCCACGCGGCGGTCATCTGGGCGCACCACGGCCTCCTGAGCACGGGCGCCACCTTCGACGATGCGTTCGGTCACATGCACGCCATCGTGAAGGCGGCCGAGATCCACAACGCCGCGCGCATGATGGCCGGCGGGCGCGTCGAAGCAGGCGGGAGCGCGTACACCGGGTCCGGCGTGGCGGCGGCAGGCGCGCGCATGATGGCGGCGGGCGAAGACGCCGCGTTTCCCTACGACCTGACCGACGAGGGCCTGCGCACTCTCGCGCGCGGCCTCGGCGTCACCCTCAACGGGGACTTCATCGGCGATAGTCGTTGCGCTCCTGGCCCCTCCGCTCAGGCTCGCCAGCAGACGCTCGAGCGCCTTGAGGATGAGCTGGATGCGCGCGATCTCAGGGAGGCTGTCGAGCAAGACGACGGGCGACGCGTGCCGTGGAGCGCGGCTAAGCGTGATCTTGACCTCTCGTGAGCTGCCCGCGCACCCCGCACCTGCGCACCGCGCCTGCGTGTGGAAGGGTAAGATGGGGCGGAAAAAGACGCGATGAGCCCTTGCGAGGGGAGGATCCGTTTGGTAAAATACCGTTTCGTGCGTTTACTGAAACGAGTTACGAGCTTTGAGACGTCGCTCGTGTAATAGAAGGAGTTAGATCATGGCAGTACCTAAGCGTAAGATGGGTCGCGCTCGCACCCATGCTCGTCGTAGCACCAACGACAAGATCACCGCTCCCGCTCGCTCCGTTTGCCCCCAGTGCGGCGAAGTGAAGCTTCCGCATCGCGTGTGCGGTAACTGCGGTTACTACAAGAACCGCGAGGTCATCGAGACCGAGTAGCGCTCTTCCCGCAAGAACGTCGGGTGGGCGGCACGTCCCCCGATGACTCAAAGCCTCCTTGCGCGCCAAGCTCTGCGGCTTGGCCTGCCAGGAGGCTTTTTGGGTGTGCGCGGGAGGAGGCGGCGCCTGCGGTGCTTGTGGCGCTCGTCTGCGGCGTCCGCGTTCGTCCTGCTCGCCCGCCCATCCGCCCCGCCCGCCGCCTCGCCTGCGCCCCGCGCGGAGTTCTTCTGCGTTTTTGCCGTGCCGCGCGCTTTCTGCGGGGCGCGTGCACGTGGTCGGGTATCCTAGTGCGAAAACCCATGCGCCCATGCGTCTGCGCGCCGATTTCGGGCGGTCGGACGCATGGGCCCATGCCTAACGCTTGACATGCTGTAAGGAGTACATGTGGCTGAACCAGTAACCATCGTCGTTGACGCCATGGGCGGCGACAACGGCCCGGAGGTCGTGCTGCGCGGCACGCACGCCGCGCTCGAGGCCGACCCCGACCTGCACGTCATCGTGTGCGGGCCCGCGGACGTGACAGGGCCCTTCGCGGCGGCGCACGAGCGCTGCCGGGCGCAGGCGACCACCGAGGTCATCGAGATGGGCGAGCACCCCGCGGGCGCGGTGCGCAAGAAGAAGGACTCCTCCATCGTGGTGGGCTGCCGCTTGGTGAAGGAGGGCGCGGCCGACGGGTTCTTCTCGGCGGGCTCCACCGGCGCCTGCCTCGCGGCGGCGACGCTCGTGATGGGGCGCGTCCGCGGCGTGAAGCGCCCGGCGCTCGGCCAGGTCATCCCCTCGTACGCAAACCCCACGCTGCTCGTCGACGTGGGGGCCAACGCCGACTGCAAGCCTGAGTACCTCGTGCAGTTCGCGCAGATGGGGGCGGCGTACGCGCGCGCGATCATGGGCGTCGAGAGCCCGCGTGTGGGCCTGCTCAACATCGGCGCCGAGGAGACGAAGGGCTCCGAGTTCGCGCAGGCCACCTTCGAGGCCCTGCGGCGCGACGTGCCTGAGTTCGCGGGCAACTGCGAGGGCGGCAACCTGCTCGCAGGCGACTTCGACGTGGTGGTGTGCGACGGCTTCACCGGCAACGTGTGCCTGAAGACGCTCGAAGGCACGGCGAAGACCCTGTTCAGCTACTTGAAGGACGCCTTCCTGTCCTCGACGAAGTCGAAGCTCGGGGCGGTGCTGCTCAAGGGCGACCTCTCCGCGCTCAAGGCGAAGGTGAGCCCCGACACCTACGGCGGCGCGCCGCTCCTCGGCGTGAAGGGCGCCTGCATCGTGGGCCATGGCTCCTCGAACGAGCTGGCCGTCAAGAACGGCATCCTCGCGAGCGCGACTACCGTGCGCTCGCACGTGAGCGAGGTCATCGCGGGCGTCGTCGCCGGTGATGCGCGATGAGCCTTTCGCCTGAGCAGGAGCGCAAGCTCGCGCGCGCCGAGGAGATCCTGGGGTATCACTTCGAGCAGGAGCAGCTCATCCTCTCCGCCATCACGCATCCCTCGGCCACCGAGGGCAAGGCGGTCAAGTACTCCTACGAGCGCCTCGAGTTTCTGGGCGACTCCATCCTGGGCGCCATCGTGGCCTCGACGGCCTTCCACCGCTTCCACGAGCTCGACGAGGGCGGCCTCACGCGCATCAAGGTGGCGCTCGTGTCGGGCGCGAGCCTGTCGGACGTGGCCGAGAAGCTGGGGTTCACCGACGTCATCGTGTTCGGCTCGTCGGAGACGGGCACGGGCCGGCGCGGGCTGCACTCGGCGCTCGAGAACGTGTACGAGGCCATCGTGGCCGCGCTCTACCTCGACGGCGGCATCGGCGCGGCCGAGGAGTTCGTGCGCCGCACGCTCATCCCGCGCATGACGCTCGACATGGCGAGCGAGCCCGAGAATCCGAAGAGCGCGCTCCAGGAGAAGCTCCAGGAGGACGGCATCACGCCCACGTACAAGCTGGTGGAGACCCAGGGCCCGCCGCACGACCGCACCTTCGTGGCGCAGGTCTACGCCGGCGAGAAGGGGCTCGCGCGCGGCACCGGCCGCACGAAGAAGGAGGCCGAGAGCCAGGCGGCGAAGTCAACGCTCGCGCGCCTGTCCGAGTTCTTCGGCATCGGCATGACGGGCAAGGAGCGCGCCCAGAAGGAGGCCGCGGCCAAGCGCGCGAAGGCCAGCAAGGCCGCCGAGAAGGCCGAGCGCGAGGCGGCTGCCATGCAGGCGAAGGCCGACAAGGCCGCGGCGCGTGCCGAGGAGAAGCGCGCTGCGCTCGAGGAGCACGACGCGCAAGGCGCTGGCCAGGCATATCAGGAGTAAGCGGCACCGATGTATCTCAAGTCACTGGTTCTCAAGGGCTTCAAGTCCTTCGCCGACCGCAGCGCGCTCACGCTCGAGCCGGGCATCACGGCCATCGTGGGCCCGAACGGCTCGGGGAAGTCCAACATCTCCGACGCGGTGCTGTGGGTGCTCGGCGAGCGCAACGCCAAGCACCTGCGCGGCCAGGCCATGGAGGACGTGATATTCGCGGGCTCCTCGGCGCGCAAGGCCACGGGGCTCGCCGAGGTTGACCTCGTGCTCGACAACTCCGACGGCACGCTGCCAGTAGACTTCGACGAGGTGGCCATCACGCGCCGCATGTACCGCTCGGGCGAGAGCGAGTACCTGATCAACGGCACGGTGGCGCGCCGCATGGACGTGCTCGACATCCTGCACGACTCGGGGCTGGGCACGGGCACGCACTCCATCATCTCCCAGGGCTCGCTCGACTCCATCCTGCAGAGCAAGCCCGAGGACCGCCGCGCGCTCATCGAGGAGGCCGCCGGCGTCCTCAAGCACAAGCAGCGCAAGGCGAAGAGCGAGCGGAAGCTGGCCGCCATGGACCAGCACCTCGCCCGCGCGCGCGACGTGGTGGCCGAGGTGGGCCGCCAGCTCGGGCCGCTCGAGCGCAAGGCGAAGAAGGCGCGCACCTACGCCGAGCTGGCGGGCGCGCTCTCCGAGGTGAACCTGCAGCTGGCCGTCGACGACCTGAGGCGCCTGCAGCGCAGTTGGGACGCGTCGCAGGAGGCGGAGGCGCGGCTTTCGGCCGAGATCGAGCAGAAGCGCGCGGCCATCGGGGAGGCCGAGGCAGCCCTTGAGGCGCTCCAGGAGCAGATCCGCCGTGAGAGCGTGGACGCCGGCGAGCTGTCGCGGCAGCACCGCGCCGCGGCCGCGGCCGTCGAGCGCTTCGACTCCGCCGCGCTCGTGATGCACGAGCGGCGCCGCGCGGCAGTCACGCGCGCGGGCGAGATCGAGCTGGCGCTGGAGGCGGCGCGTGCCAAGCGCGCCG
>NZ_JAAVTO010000024.1 GCF_013185065.1 Adlercreutzia sp. ZJ473
ACGAGGCAAGCGCGGGACGGGGGCGGCGCGGGCGCGGGCGCTGCCCGCCGGCGCCCCGCGCGACGCGCCCGCGTCCCGCTCCCCTACTTCCCGGCGCGCACCAGCTCCTCGGCCATCTCGCGCAGCTTGAACTTCTGCACCTTCATCGAGGGCGTCATGGGGAAGTCGTCCACGACGAACACGCGCTTGGGCACCTTGTAGCGCGCGATGCGCGGGATGGCCCACTGACGCACGTCGTCCTCGGTGAGGTCCTCGTGCCCCAGGCGCGTGCGCACGAAGGCGCCCACGATCTCGCCGTACTTCGCGTCGGGGATGCCCACCACCTGCGCGTCGAGGATGCCGGGGTGCCCCAGCAGGAAGTTCTCGATCTCGAGCGGGTAGATGTTCTCGCCGCCGCGGATGATCATGTCCTTGATGCGCCCCGTCACGCGGTAGTAGCCGTCCTCGTCGACCATGCCGAGGTCGCCCGAGTGCAGGTATCCGTCCGCGTCGATGGCCTCGGCCGTGGCCTCGGGCATCTTGTAATAGCCCTTCATGACGTTGTAGCCCTTGCAGCACAGCTCGCCCGGCTCGCCCACGCCGCAGACGTGCCCGTCGGACGGGTCGATCACGCGCACGTCGACCGGCGGGTGCGCGCGCCCGACCGTCTCGCACTTGTGCTCGATGTCGTCGTCGGCCGAGGTCTGCGTGAACACGGGGCTCGTCTCGGTGAGGCCGTAGCAGATGGTGATCTCCCGCATGTACATCTTGTCCATGACCTCGCGCATCGTCTCGGGCGGGCAGGGGCTGCCCGCCATGATGCCCGTGCGCAGGCTCGTGAGGTCGAACGTGTCGAAGTCGGGGTGGTTGAGCTCGGCGATGAACATGGTGGGCACGCCGTAGACCGCCGTGGCGCGCTCCTTGTGGATGGCCTGCAGCACGAGGCCCGCGTCGAAGTCCTCGACGATGACCATGGTGGAGCAGTGCGTGAGGTTCGCCATCACGCCGAGCACGCAGCCGAAGCAGTGGAAGAACGGCACGGGCAGGCACACGCGGTCGGCAGGTCCGAGCTTCTGACCCTCGCCGATGTAGAAGCCGTTGTTCAGGATGTTGCGGTGCGTGAGCATGACGCCCTTCGGGAAGCCCGTGGTGCCGGAGGTGTACTGCATCATGACGACGTCGTTGTTGTCGAACTGGTGCGCCGCCCACTCGAGCGAGCTGTCCGGGTAGTGCTGCCCCAGGAGCATGAGCTCGGGCACGCTGTAGAAGCCGCGGTGCTTCTCAGGCCCCATGTAGATGAGGTTCTCGAGGCAGGGGTACGTCTCGCTGCGCAGGAAGCCGCGCTGCTGCTCGAGCGACTCGGGCACCAGGCCGCGAATGATCTCGAGGTAGTCCACGTCGCGATAGGCGTCGATCACGCACAGCGCCTTCATGTCGGACTGCTTGAGCACGTAGTCGAGCTCGTGGCTCTTGTACACGGGGTTCACCGTGACCATGACGATGCCCGCCTTCGCGGTGGCGTACATGAAGGTGAGCCAGTCGGGGATGTTGCGCGCCCACACGCCGAGGTGGTCGCCCGGCTTCATGCCGATGGCGATCAGGCCCTTGGCCAGGTTGTCGGTGCGCTCGTCGAAGTCCCGGTACGTCCAGCGCAGGTCGCGGTCGGGGTAGACCACGAACTCGTGGTCGGGGTCTATCGCCACCTGGTCGCGGAAGTAGTCGCCGATCGTCTTCTCGGAGTGGAGCGGGTAGTCCGGCGAGCCGGGAACGGGCGCGGGAGCGGGCGTGGGAACGGGAACGGGCACGGGAGCAGAAGCGGAGGCGGGAGTGGTCATGCGCGCCCCCTACAACGGAGTGTACACGACGGCCAGGAACTTCGCCTTCTGCCCCTCGTGGGCGCGGACCTGGTGCGGCACGATGGAGTCGTAGTAGATGCTCTCGCCGGGATGCAGCACGTAGACCTCGCGGCCGTACTCGATCTCGATGCAGCCCTCCATGCCGAACAGCCACTCCTCGCCCTCGTGCCCCACGAGCTCGTGGTCCATCTCGCCGCACGGGTCGACCGTGATGATGAAGGGGTCCATGTGGCGCGAGGGGCGGCCCGCCGCCAGGCTGAAGTAGCTCAAGTCCCCCGCGTCGCTCGCGGTCTGGAGGCTCCGGGTGAGCTCCACCTCGCGCATCTGCTCGGTCGAGATATAGGCCGGGCCGAACGCCTCGTCGTCGTCCATGAGCGTGCCGAGGCGCACGCCGAGCGCGCGCGTGATCTTGATGAGCGGCGCGAGCGACGCCGGCGCCGTGCCCGACTCCAGATCCTCGATCACCGAGACGTCACAGCCGCAGCGGTCGGCCAGGTCCTGCGCGCTCAAGTGGTGCGCCGTGCGCAGCGTGACGATCTTGCGGCCGAGCTTGTTCTCCTCTTCAACCATGGGTGCCCTCTCTCTCCCTCGTGGTGCAGCTGTCATGCAGCAGGGCCGCCGCATCACGCCCGGCGTGGTGAGGCGGCCCTGCGTCCGCTTTCGTGTAGAGCGTATTATCACCCGAAACGAAGGCGATGGGGACGAGAATGCGGCACAAAATGAGCGCCGAGGGCGCCCTTCGCGCCCTTAGGCGGCGAGCTTCTGCTCCTTGCGCGCGTAGGAGCGCTTCTGGATCGCGTCGACGCTCTGGACCACCGCCGCGTCGCCCGTGATGTTCACCACGGTGCGCATCATGTCGAGGATGCGGTCGACGCCGGCCACGAGCGCGACGCCCTCCACCGGCAGGCCCACCGACTGGAGCACCATGGCGAGCATGATCATGCCGCTGCCGGGGACGCCCGCCGTGCCGATGGAGGCGAGCACCGCGGTGAGCACGATGGTGAACTGCTGGCCGATCGTGAGGTCGATGCCGAACACCTGCGCGATGAAGATGGCGCAGACGCCCTGGTAGATGGCCGTGCCGTCCATGTTGATGGTGGCGCCGAGCGGCAGCACGAACGAGGCCACCTCGTCAGACGCGCCCATCTTCTTGGCACACTCGAGGTTGAGCGGCAGCACGCCGACCGAGGAGGCCGACGCGAAGGCGAAGCCCATGGCGGGCGCCTGGTTCTTGAGGAACTTCAAGGGGCTCATGCGCGCGAACAGCTTCACGATGCCCGAGTACACGAGCGCGATCTGGCAGATCATGGCCACGTAGGCCACCACCACGAGCCACAGGAGCGGCGCCAGGACCTCCGGCCCGTTGTTCGCGATGACGGGCGTGATGAGGCCGAACACGCCGAACGGGGCGATCATGATGATGCCGTGCATCACCTTGATGCACACGTCCGACATCGCGTTGGTGAACTCCACCACGATGGCGGCCTTCTTGCCCGCCGCGATGATGCCGAAGCCGAACACGAGCGCGATCACGATGACCTGCAGCATCGTGGCGTCGGCCATGGGCTGCACGAAGTTCGACGGGAAGATGTTCACGATGGTGTCGATGAACGACGGGGCCTCCTTGGCCTCGTAGACGAGGTCCTCGGCCGGCAGGATGTAGCCCGCGCCGACGTTCATCACGTTGGCGAAGATCAGGCCGAGCGTCACGGCGAACGCCGTGGTCGTGAGGTAGAACACGATGGTCTTGCCGCCGATGGCGCCGACCTTCTTCACGTCCTCGAGCGACACCACGCCCGCGATGATCGAGAAGAGCACGAGCGGCACGACGATCATCTTGATGAGGTTGAGGAATATGGTGCCGAGCGGCTTGATGTAGGTGTCCGCGATCTCCGGCGTCCCCTGCAGCGCCAGGCCCGCCGCGACGCCGAGCGCGAGCGCAATGAAGATCCACGTGGTGAGCGAGAGCCGCTTGAACCACGGCTTCTTCGGCTCGTCTGCGACGGCGGCGCCGTCGGCGGGCGACGCCGACGGCGCGCTTTGCGCTTTCCCGGCGCGCGCCTCCTTGTCGTCAGTCATGAGGCTTACCCTTCCCTTCTATACATAAAAAATGGCGAAGCTCCACAAAAGAGCTTCGCCATTATAGGGTATTTCCCCCATCCGCACCCCAAAACCAGACGACGAATGCGGCTAACGGACAACGTCCCCGTGGGAGGTAAAAAGTCAGCGAGGGTTCTTGCGGTGCCTGAGATAGCCCCGCCGCAGGGCCAAGTGGGCTCCGCCCACGCCGAGCCCTGCACAAGGGGCTAGGTCAGGCACCGCAAGAAGCCGCAGCGTCGAGCAGTTCCGTTCGTCCCGTCAGGGCGAACGGAACAGATTAGCGCTTCTCGGAGAGCAGGCGGTTCAGGGCGTTGAGGTACGCCTTCGTGGACGACACGATGATGTCGCCGTCGGCGCCGCGCCCGGTGTACACCTCGCCGTTGCCGGCCTTCACGCGCACGGTCACCTCGCCGAGGGCGTCGATGCCGCGCGTGACGGACTGCACGGAGAACTCGGTGAGGTCGTTGTCTACCTTGATGATCTGGTTCACGGCCTTGTACACCGCGTCGACCGGGCCGGTGCCGTAGGCGCACACGGTGATCGGCTCGCCCTCGGGGTTCGCGAGCGTGAGCGTGGCCGTGGGCGTGAGCGGGAAGCCGCAGCTGATCTGGACGCTCTCGAGCGTGTAGAGCGCGCTCTCCTCGCGGTCGCGCTCGTTCACGAGGCTCTCGAGGTCCTCGTCGTAGACCTCCTTCTTCTTGTCGGCCAGGTTGAGGAACGCCTCGTACACCTGGTCGAGCTGCTCGCCCTCGAACTCGTAGCCGAGCTCCTCGAGGCGGTGCTTCAGGGCCGCGTGCCCGCTGCGCGCCGTGAGCACGATCTGGCTCGAGCCTGCGCCGACGTCGGCCGGGTCGATGATCTCGTAGGTGTCGCGCTTCTTCAGCACGCCGTCCTGGTGGATGCCCGAGGAGTGCGCGAAGGCGTTCGCGCCGACGATGGCCTTGTTGGCCTGCACGTTCATGCCGGTGATGGAGCTCACGAGGCGGCTCGCCTTGATGAACTCGCGGGTGTTGATGTCGGTGTGCGCGTCAAGCTCGGCCTCGTGCATGCGGATGGCCATGACCACTTCCTCCATGGCCGTGTTGCCCGCGCGCTCGCCGAGGCCGTTGACGGTGCACTCGACCTGCGTGGCGCCGTTCTTCACGCCGGCCATGGCGAGCGCCGTGGCCATGCCGAGGTCGTTGTGGCAGTGGACCGACACGGTGACGTTCTCGATGCCGCGCACGTTGTCCATGAGGTACTTGATGCGCTGGCCGAACTCCTCGGGCAGCGAGTAGCCCGTGGTGTCGGGGATGTTCACAACCGTGGCGCCCGCGTCGACGACCGCCTGGATGACCTTGACGAGGAAGTCGTAGTCGGACCTTCCCGCGTCCTCGGCGTAGAACTGCACGTCGCTCACGTACTTCTTCGCGTAGGACACCGCGTGCACGGCGCGCTCGATGCACTGGTCCTCGGTGATGCGCAGCTTGTCGCGCATGTGCGAGGGCGACACGCCGATGCCGGTGTGGATGCGGGGGCGCTTGGCGTACTTGAGGGCGTCGGCCGCCACGTCGATGTCCTTCTCGATGGCGCGCGTGAGGCCGGCCACCGTGGCGTCCTCGCCCGCGAGCTCGGCGATGCGGCGCACGCTCTCGAAGTCACCTGGGCTCGATATGGGGAAACCCGCCTCGATGACATCCACGTTCAACCGCAGCAGCTGGCGGGCGATGACGAGCTTCTCCTCCGTGTTCATGGAAGCGCCCGGCGACTGCTCGCCGTCGCGCAAGGTGGTGTCAAAGATGTTGATCTTGCGGGTCATGGTTCCTTCTTTCCTGTCTTACCTCGTGCGGTTAACCGCATTTGCACATGATAGCAAAAGGGGGCCGTCTTTCCAGCCCCCTCTCGCTTCGTCACATGGTATCCAGCTGCCGAGAACCGCGACCTACAGCGTGAGCGCCCAGAGGTTCTTCAGGTCGATGGCCGCGCGCAGCTCGTCGAGCACCTCCGCGCTCACCTCGCCCTCCACGTTCATGTACACGAGCGCGCACTGCTCGGCGGGCTTGGTGCCGATCTGCATGGTGGTGATGTTGACGCCCGCCGCGCCGAGGATGGTGCCGATGGTGCCGATGCGGCCCGGCGCGTCGACGTACTCGAAGATGAGCGAGTGCTTCGCGGGCGCCATGTCGATCTTGTACTCCATGATGGAGGCGATGCGCGCAGCCTGGTCGATGCCGAAGAGCGTCGACGAGATCTCCACGCCGTCAGCGACGACGCGCACCGCGGAGGCGTACTCCTGCGCGTCGGACACGCCCGCGGTCTGCACGGAGATGCCGTGGCGTGCGGCCACCGAGTCGACGTTCGAGGAGGTGACCGTGCTCAGGCGGCGGTACGTGAGGATGCCGTCGAGCACGCCCGCCACGAGCATCTCGGGGTCGGCGTCGGCGATGGTGCCCGCGAGCTCGACGCGCAGCGACTTCGGGATGTTGCCGAGCACCTGCGCGATGACGCGGCCCATCATCTTGCACGCCGGCACGTAGGGGCCGAGGGCGTCGAGCACCTCGGGCGGCAGCGGCGACACGTTGATGGCCGTGGGGACGATGGAGCCCTCCAGGCCCGCCCACACGTAGTTGGCGATCTGGACGCCCGCGCGCACCTGCGCCTCGCGCGTGACGGCGGCGATGTGCGGGGTGAGCAGCGCGTTGTCGAACTCGTGCAGCGGGCCCTCCGTGCAGGGCTCCTCCTCGTACACGTCGATGCCCACGGCCGCGATCTTGCCTGCGGCCACGAAGTCGGCCAGCGAGTCGGGCTGGTAGATGCCGCCGCGCGCCGCGTTCACCAGGATGACGCCGTCCTTCATGGCGGCGTACTCCTCGGGGCCGAACATGCCGATGGTGTCGGCGGTCTTGGGCAGGTGCACCGTGATGAAGTCGGCCTGGGTCACCACCTCGCTCACCGAGTCGTACAGCGTCACGCCGAGCTGCTCGGCGCGCTCGGGGCTGCAGTACGGGTCGTGGCCGATGAGGCGCATGCCGAAGGCGCAGGCGCGCTCGGCCACGAGGCCGCCGATGCGGCCGAGGCCGAAGATGGCGAGCGTCTTGCCGTAGAGCTCGGTGCCCACGAACTCCGTGCGCACCCACTGGCCTGCGTGCATGGAGGCGTTGGCCTGCGGGATCTTGCGCGCGGCGGCGAGCATGAGCGCCATGGTGTGCTCGGCGGCGCTCACGATGTTGGAGGTGGGCGCGTTGCACACGATGATGCCGGCCTCGGTGGCCGCCTCGATGTCGATGTTGTCGACCGTCACGCCGGCGCGCCCGATCACCTTGAGGTTCTCGGCGGCCTTTATCAGCGACGGCGTCACGAAGGTCTGAGAGCGCACGATGAGCGCCTCGTACGGCGGTATCACCTCGATGAGCTGCTCGGGCGTGAGGTCGAGCTTCACGTCAACCTGGTAGCCGCGCTTCTGCAGCGCCTCGATGCCCTCTTCGGCGATCTTCTCCGTAACCAGAATCTTCTTCGTCATGTGAGTCCCCATCATGTATGGCCGGCGAATCCGCGTGCGCCGCCAGGCGCGCGCCGCGCACGCAACGTACGCGTGCGCTCACGCAGCAGTGTAGGCGAGGTGCGCTCACCTGCGGCTAAGCAAGCGCCCAGGAATCGGCGGGCGAGCCGGAAAACGCGCGCGAGGAGCAGCAGGCGCACGCCAGGCAAGAAGAAAGCCGCTCAGCCCGAGCCTTGGCTCGCACCTCGATCCGCAAGCCCGATCGCACAGCCCGAGCGACTTTATACCGCCAATGGCGGTATAATCGTGGCGGTAATCAAAGATGCGAGAGCGCCGCGCTGGCGCTGTATTGCCGATAGCGACGTAAAGGAGGGGCTGTGCCTTACGAGCCGCCGTTCAACCGCAACGACCGCATCGCCCACCTCTGCATGGAGGTCGCAGAGCTCGTCGGCATGGTCTCCCCTCAGGCCGACCTCGCAGCAAGTCCCATGCTCCACCGCGAGCTGAGAATCAAGACCATCCACTCCTCGCTGCTCATCGAGGGAAACAGCCTCACCGAGGAAGCCGTGACGGCCATTCTCGACGGAAGGCGCGTGCTCGGCAGCGCCCGCGACATCCGGGAAGTCGAGAATGCCAAGCGGGCGTACGACCTCATCCCCGAGCTTGACCCCTATTCGCTTGAGGACCTGCTCAAGGCCCACCGCGTCATGATGGAGGGCCTCGTCGCCGAGGCGGGGCGCTTCCGCTCCGGCAACGTCGGCGTCTTCGACGGCGACAGGCTCATCCACGCCGGCACGCCAGCCGCCTACGTGCCCGAGGTCATGGCCGACATCTTCAGCTGGCTGGAGGCAACCGACATGCACCCGCTGCTCGCCTCATGCGTGTTCCACTTCGAGTTTGAGTTCGCTCACCCCTTCGCGGACGGCAACGGACGCGTCGGCCGGCTCTGGCACACGCTCCTCCTCTCGCGGTGGCGTCCCGTGCTGGCTTGGCTGCCCGTGGAGAGCACGATCAGACAGCGGCAAGCGGGATACTATGCCGCCCTCGCGAAATCCGACGCAGCGGGGTCGAGCGAAGCGTTCGTCGAGTTCATGCTGGAAGCAATACGCGACTCGCTCCGCCCCTTCGCCGCCCCGCAAAGCTCGCGCGAGCTCAACCTCGAGAGCGCGCTCGCCTACTTCCGCGCGTATCCCGCAGGCAGCGTCTCCGCCCTCGCCGAAAAGCTCGGCTGCTCCAAGCGCAGCGCCGAGCGCCTGGTGGCGGAGCTGAAGAGGGACGGCCGCCTCATCAGGGAAGGCAGCACCCGGTCAGGCACCTGGAGAGTTCGCCCGTAAGCGCCGACTCCGCCCTTGGCTGGCCCTTCTCACCCCAGAAGAGAAGACGTAAGCCGACAAGACCCACACCGCTGCCAACCACTCGAAGTAACGCCCCTGCGATTCGCCGTAAATCGTGCGGCGAATCTAAGGCCAATCGTCGCATCCATTATGAGCGTGCTTTTCACAATGCGAACAGATGACAGGAGCAATTGCCGAAAACCAAATCAGGGCATAAAATGGGCCTAGTTTCGTCCTAGGAGGATGATCGCCATGGCAGCACGTACCGCAGAGATAAAAGCCTACGTTGTCCCTGATGTGAAAGCGGAGGCGGCCGAGGTCTATGCCCGCTGGGGGATGAGCCTCAGCGACGCCATCAACGTCTTCCTGGTGAAATCCATTGATGCGGGCGGGCTTCCCTTCGACATGCGAGCTTCGTCGAAGCCGTGCTATGACCCGGCTTCGGTCCTGCCCGTTGATCCGCGCTGGGGAGCCAGCGTGTTGCCCGTCGACATGGATGACGAAGAGGACGACGTTTATGCCCAGCTCGTCCGTTAGCTTAGCCCCTTGGCAGGTCTGGCTTGCCTATGTGCGGTTCGCCGACCATCCGGATGTTGGCAAAGTACGCCCGGTCGTCATCATCAACCGCAATACCGTAGCGGTTATCGCGGCGAAGGTGACCTCGGCAAGCTCGAAGCCCCAGTACCAATACTATGAGCTTCTCGACTGGCAGGAAGAAGGTCTGCTCAAGCCATCGCGCATACAGCTTGCGCCGCTCGTTTCATTGAATCCCGAAGACCTTCTCCGTGGCGAGCCGTTAGGCTACCTGAGCGAGCGAGATAGGAGCGCTTTCGCAATCCTGCTTGAAAGCAGGGGTTATTGCCGATAGCGGCAATAAACATGCCGGATTTGGTATAGTGGGCCTATGCGTTCTTGCCGATGGAAAGCAGGTGTCGTGGAGTTCCTCCCAGCAGCAGCGATCGCCCGCTTATGGGGCGTCTCCGAAAGGAGCGTCCGGAACTACTGCGCGCAGGGCCGCGTCCCCGGGGCCTTCCGCACGGGAAGGATGTGGAGCATTCCCGCCGACGCTGAGAAGCCCGTGCGCCCCAACGCCCGCAACGCATCTTCGGGCAATCCTCTCCTCGCGCGGCTTCTTGAGGAAAAGGAGAGCGGCATCCGCGGCAGCATCTACCACAAACTGCAAGTCGAGTTCACCTACAACTCGAATCACATCGAAGGCTCCCGCCTCTCCCTCGACCAAACTCGCCTGATATTCGAGACCTCATCGATCAGCGACGAGGGAAGGATGCTCGCAGTCAACGACATCATCGAGACGGTGAACCACTTCAGATGCATCGACCTATGCCTCAAGAACGCCCGAAAGCCCCTGTCGGAGCATCTGATCAAAGAGCTGCACCGAACCTTGAAGGCAGGAACCTCGGACAGTTCCCGCCCCTGGTTCTCAGTGGGAGAATACAAGCAGGTCCCAAACGAGGTAGGCGGTCGGCCGACGTCGGCCCCCGAGGAAGTCCCCGCTCACATGACGGCGTTGATAAGGGAATACGATCCGCATGTCCCCCACTCGCTCGATCAGATCATCGACTTTCACGTAAGGCTTGAGCGCATCCACCCCTTCCAGGACGGCAACGGCCGCGTCGGCAGGCTGATCATGCTGAAGGAGTGCCTCAGCAACGGCGTTGTCCCGTTTGTCATAACCGAGGACATGAAGCTGTTCTACTACCGCGGCCTGGCGGAATGGGATGACGAGCGCGGCTTTCTCACCGACACCTGCCTCGCCGCGCAAGATCGCTTTGGGCGATGGATGGACTATTTCCGCATCCCCTCAGCGTGATGCCTTGCAACCCTATGCCGCCATCGGCTAGCTGCGCTAGAGCGCTGAGCGCTGCCAGGAAGGCCCGAAAGGAATGACCCCGGTCAGAGCCGGGGTCATTTGATGAGAGTCGCTTGAGGACTATATGCGTGCTACGTGCGGCCCGCGCTCTCATGCAGCCGCCACACGTGCGGTCCGCGCCCTCATGCGGCGGTCGCATGCGCGGCCCGCGTCGTCGCGCGATTGGGCTCCCCTACGCGTTCTCGCGCTCGAACTTGTCCATGAACTGGACGAGCGCCTCGACGCCGGCCTTCGGCATCGCGTTGTAGATGCTCGCGCGCATGCCGCCGACGGAGCGGTGGCCCTTGATGGACTCGATGCCAGCGCCCTTCGCCTCGGCCACGAACTTCGCGTCGAGATCGGTGTCGCCCGTGATGAACGGCACGTTCATGAGCGAGCGGTCCTCCTTGCGCGCCGTCGCCGTGAAGAGCTTGCTCTGGTCGAGGAAGTCGTACAGGATGCCCGCCTTCTCGACGTTGCGCGCCTTCATCGCCTCAAGGCCGCCCATCTCCTTCAGCCACTTGAACACGAGGCCGCAGATGTAGATGCCGTACGCCGGGGGCGTGTTCGACAGGCTCTTCGCGTCAGCCTGCGTCTTGTAGCGCATGATGGTCGGCGTGAACGGCAGCACGTCCTCGCGCACCAGGTCGTCGCGCACGATCACGATGACCACGCCCGCGGGGCCGACGTTCTTCTGCACGCCGCCGTAGATCAGGCCGTAGTCAGCCACGTTCACCGGCTCGGAGAGGAACATCGAGGACACGTCGGACACCAGCGGGATGTTGCCCGTGTTCGGCAGCTTCGGGTAGCGCGTGCCGTAGATGGTCTCGTTCTGGCAGATGTAGACGTAGTCGGCGTCGGGCGTGAACTCAAGGCCGTCGACGTCGGGCACGTAGGAGAAGTTGCCGTCCTCGGAGCTCGCCACGCAGCGCGCCTCGCCGTAGAGCTTCGCCTCCTTGAACGCCTTCTTCGACCACGAGCCGCTCACGATGTAGTCGGCCTTCTTGTTCTGCATGAGGTTCATCGGGATCGCCGCGAACTGCTGCGTGGCGCCGCCCTGGAGGAAGAGCACGTGGTAGTTCTCGGGGACGCCCATGAGCTCACGCAGGTCTGCCTCGGCCGTCTCGATGATCCGGGCGAACGGCTTGGAGCGGTGGCTCATCTCCATGACCGACATTCCGCAGCCGTCGTAGTCGAGCATCTCCGCCGCCGCCTGCTTCAGCACCTCTTCAGGCAGAACCGCCGGTCCCGCCGAGAAATTGTAAACCCTGCCCATTGTTAGCGCGCTCCTTTTGTCTTTCTTGCTGGAGTAACCCGGGCGGCGCGTTGCCGCCCCTTCTGCCTGACGCGGCAGAATTACTGTATTGTAGCGCCAATTTAGCACGCTAAAGCGAGATATCGCCAGAAGGCGGGAATCCCCTACCCCGAGCCCCGTTGACGTGCCCCAAGGGCAACAACAGGCTGGCGCCAAACTCTTAGCTCCCAGCTAATGTTTTCGACAATCACTTTGTCTATGCTGATTACGTCTCAGACGAGTGAAAGGAACTCACATGACCAAGCGAATTGCACTGATCAGCATAACATGCGCCCTGGCGGCAGGCGTGGCGCTTGCAGGCTGTTCTTCAACGGAAAGCTCAAGCACGAGCAGCGCAGATCAGTCGGGCGAGCCTCGGCAGGCGGCTCAGGAAGAGAAGGCAGCTGAGTCGAAGTACGCCGTGACCATTGACGACTGCGCCGTCACAACTGACTACGAGGGCAATCCGGCGGCTGTCGTCACCTACACGTTCACCAACAACTCCGACGAGGCCACGAGCTTCATGGTGGCAATACACGACCAATGCTTCCAGAACGGCGTGCAGCTTGAGCTAGCTCTCGTAAGCGACCTGGACTCTTCTCGCACGATGAGCGAGATTAAGCCCGGCGCCTCCATCACCGTCCAACAAGCATACGCACTCGACGACCAATCGGACCTGACCGTGGAATGCACCGAGCTCATCAGCCTCGACGACACCGTCTTGGCCGAAGCAACCTTCTCCGTCGCCTAAAGACCCAGAGTCTGCGCGAGCGCGTTCTCGCGTTTTCTTGATATGATGGTCAAAAAGCCGGCCAAGAAGAGGAAGAAGAAGCGCGTGAAGGAGCCTTTGACCGATGAGCTGCTCGACGAGCTGCTGAGCGCTCCCGACCCGCGCGCGTTCACGAGCAAACACCGCCTGACGAGCCGCGATCTCCCGACCTACCTCAACCAGCTGCTCGACGAACGCGGCCTCACGCGCGCAGGCGTGATACGAGCCGCCAGCCTCAACGAGACGTTCGGCTACCAGATATTCGTCGGGCAGCGCGGCGCCTCGCGCGACAAGATCCTCCAGCTCGCCTTCGCCATGCAGCTCACCCTGAAGGAGGCCAACCGCCTCCTTCAGGCAGCTGGCGCGAACGAGCTGTACTGCAAGCGCCGCCGCGACGCCATCATCATCTTCTGCCTCACACACGGCTACAGCCTGCAGAAGGCCGACGAGGAGCTCTACCGCTTCGGCGAGGAGACCATCTGCTAGCCCGCGCGCTCTATGAGTTCGCGCGCCGCACGCTCTGCGAGCCTATGCGTTCCGCGAACCCGCAAACAAGCAAACTCTGATAGCATGTCAAAGCATGACCGACGAACTCGCCGAACATCTCAACGCCCTCGCACGCGACGACAACTACCGCGTGGACTCCGTCCTGAAGGAAAGCGCGCTCGAATGCACGCAGCGCGTGTTCTTCACCGGGGCGAACGGCGCGGAGATGGGGCCTTTCATCCGCAAGCGCTTCGACTGCGACGCGGGATTGGGCCTAGCCTATGAGCGGCTCTTGGCGGCGCAGCAAACCGGGCGGCGCTTCCTTCACCTCCCGCGCATTCTCGACTGCTACTGCGCGGGAGAGCAGCGCGTCGTCGTCATGGAGTACGTCCCCGGCGAGACGCTCGCCGATCTCGTGTACCGCCTCGATCCCTCGCCCGAGCTCGCAGCGCGCGTGTTTCCGCAGCTCTGCCGCGCCGTGCGCGAGCTGCACGAGAGCTTCGACCCGCCGATCATCCACCGCGACCTCAAGCCCTCTAACGTCATCATCGCCGACGAGAGCCTTACGGTCATCGACCTCAGCATCGCGCGCACCTATGACGACGAAGCCGAGGATGACACGAAGCACTTCGGGACGCGCGCCTACGCCCCGCCTGAGCAGTTCGGCTACAGCCAGACCGACACGCGCAGCGACGTGTACGCGCTCGGTCTTCTGCTGTACTTCTGCCTCACCGAGAAGACGCCCGACGCGCAAGCGCGCAGGCACGACTTCGCCTCGCCGCTCATCCCCGAGCCGCTTCGCCGCGTGATCGCGCATGCGGCGGCCTTCGACCCCGATCAGCGATTCTCGAGCGTCGACGAGCTGCAAGGTGCCTTCGAGCAGGCGATTGGGCTGGTCAAGGCCGAGGCGGGAACAGCGGGGGCGTCCGAAGCGCACGCTTTCCGCGAAAGGGGGCTTGTCTCATGCGAACCTGCGGCGATTGCGCTGCCAAACGACACGCTTGCGGCGCAGGACCCGCGCGCGTATATGAGCGAGAGCGCGAAGGCAGACGCATCCGCGGCAAACGCACCCGCAGGAGCAGGGACTGACGTATCCGCGCAGACGTTTGCGCGCGACAATTCGCCTGCGCACGTCGCGCCTGTGCGAAAGCGCCCTTCCCGCGCCTTCGCAACCGCGCGGAACGTCGTGGTCCTGCTCGTATTCGGCATCTTCTTCGCCGTGGTAACGGAGATGATCTTCCTCCCCCGACCAGGGCAGATTGACGAGTTCGCGCCGCTTTGGCTTCGCCTGGCCTCCAACTACACGCTGCTCTTCCTGTTCCTCGGCCCCGCGTTCTACCTCGCGCTCGACCGCCGCCGCCTCAAGGAGCGGTTCCCGCGCCTCGGCGCCTGCTCGCGCAAGCGCGAGCTGCTCCTCTGCCTCGTAGTCGCAACCGTCGGCTTCGTCGCCGTCGGCATCATGTCGCAGTTCTACCCAAGCAGCTAGCCTTTGCCTCCAACAGCCCCGTTGACATATCCCGCGGGCGAGAACATGCGGTTCTCTTTCGGGAAGTGCTTAAGATTTCCCGTGACGAGAAGCGCGTCAGCAGAATGAATGACGTCGTAGAATTCCTGGTCATCGGGATCTGGGCAAGTGGGAAAGCCCGTCATCCCCGCCAGCTTCTCCTGTCGAACGCCCAGATGACGTATCTCGCCCAGAACGAGCTCGACGTCACGTTCGCGAAACTTGAATTTAGGACGCCTGAGCACCTCAGCATACTCAGCCATGATCGCCGAGGAATAGACGGGCACGAATTCTCGTGCGATCATCTTTCGCAGAAGGAGCGCCGGATATCCGTGATCAAGATGCGAGATCATAGCCGACACAACCACGTTGGTGTCGAGCACGACGTACCGTATCATGCGCGCGTCCCGCGACGCTCAGAGCGCACCACAGCGATCTCGGCGTCGATGTCCTCAAGCGTCACGCCACTTGCCACATTGCGCTTCCACATGAGCTCAAGCTCACGCTGGGCAACCCACTGATCGTAAGAGCGAATCGCCTCGTTCATGGTATCGAACATCGAGAGGTCAACCATCATGCAATCGACTTTGCCGTCGTTTGCCACAAAAGCGCATCCGTCCCTGCGAACCGCCTCGTAAACCGCCTTGGTCCGAGACGCAAGCTCCGCTGAAGTGAATACGTTCATGTCGCCCCCCTACGCATATGCACCGACCGTGGTCCTGGGGAATCATGGGCATAATATTGCACACTATGCCGTGCAGGGCAATAGGAGAAAAGATGGAGCGCTTAGGCTCATTGACGTAGCGCTGGGGTGCGCTTGTTCGCACACGCGCTTGGTTCCTACCTCGCGAGCCACATGCCGAGAGCGCAGGCGGCGAGGCACGCGATGACGCTTGCGCCCGCGTAGAGCGCCGCCATCACCCAGTTCCCCTGCTCAAGGAGTTGAAGCGTCTCGAGGCTGAACGTGGAGAACGTGGTGAACCCGCCGCAGACGCCCACCTTCAGAAACAGCAGCAGCTGCGGGTTCATGCTGACGTTCTTCGCGAACGTCGCCGCGATGAGGCCGATGGCGAGCGCGCCGAGCACGTTCACCACGAACGTGACGAGCGGAAACCCCGACGCCGAGGCGCCCCCGACGGGCAGAAGCCCCATCAGGTAGCGGCACACCGCGCCCACAAACCCGCCCATGCCCACGACCAGGCAGTTAACGAGCAATCCCATGCGCTATACCAGCTTCTTGAAGGCAAGGCGCCCGAAAACGCCCCCAACGAGATCATTCACGTTAACCTCAGAGGTCACACCAGCCGCATCAGCCGTACCAGCCGCGCCATCCACGTCATTCATGCCATTCGCCGCGTCAACGCTATATGCGCGCGCCACCCTCAACTCCACGAACGCCCTTCCTCGCTCTCTGCGTCTCCGTCTCAATCGCGAGAGAGATTGTAGCATGCATACCCCGCCGCATTCGCCCGAAAGAGCTACGGCGCATGCACGCCGTAGCTCTTTCAGAAGGGAGCGCGCTTCCGAAACGCGCTCGTCCTGATGACTTTCTCACTTCAATCACCATGCCGCGAGGCGGCGAAGAGACGCGCTTCGCGCTTTTCTTCGCTAGTCGAGATCAGCCATCCTCGCTTCCTCGAGGGCGCGAAACTCGGCGTTAAGCTCTTGGGCGAGCTCCTCTTCAGTGGGCAGGTACGGCAAGCACTTAGAGGCGAAGATCTGCCGATTGTCCTCCGGCAGCGTGTAGCGCACAACCGAATCGCTCTTGTCGGCGCACAGCAGTATGCCGATGGGATGGTTGTCTCCCTCGTTCATGAGCTCGCGTGTGTAATAGTTCACGTACATCTGCATCTGCCCGATGTCCTGATGCGTCAAGTCGGCGGTCTTGAGGTCAACGAGCACGAAGCAGCGCGCCAGGTAGTTGTAGAAAACCAGGTCGATGTAGAAGTGACGCCCGTCAAGACTGATGCGCTTCTGACGAGCGACGAACGAGAACCCACGCCCAAGCTCGAGCATGAACTCTTGCAGGTGATCGATGAGCGCCTGCTCCATGCTGCTTTCATACAGGTGGGCAGACTGCGGGAGATCGAGAAACTCCAGCACGTAGGGATCGCGGATGATGTCGCGTGGCGTCGGCGGCTGTTCCGTACGCTGGATCTCCGCAGCAACCGACTCCTTGTCGCGGCTAGCCAGCAGCCGCTCGTGAAACCTCGTGTCGATCTGCCGTTTCAGCTGCCGCGTGCTCCAACCGCTGTCAGCGCATTCGTTCATGTACCACATGCGCTCATCGGCGTTTGGGATCCTCGCAAGCTCCCGGTAGTGGCTCCAGGACAATTCATCACGCAGCGTGTGATGAATTGGGAACGATAGGTAGACCAGGCGCATGTACCTCAAATTGGTAGGCGTGAAGCCTTTGCCAAAGTCCTCGGTCAAACGATCAGAAAGCTCCGCTATGAATCGAGAGCCGTATCGAGCCCTTTTCTCATCTCCCAGCTGCTCAACGATGCTCTTCCCCACTCTCCAATACGCATGTACCATTTCCCTGTTCACAGCTGCGTACGTCTTCTGCCGAGCGGTTTCCAGAATCGAGCGAATCTGAGCATAGTACGCGTCGCTCACGAGAACCGCCTCAACGCCTACCTCAGCCTCTTCGACCTCAAGCTTGCTCTCCTCCATGCTCCACCTCCGAGTCCGCGACGCGCCGCGTCGCAAATAGCCCAAACAACCTGTCAGAAACCCTGAACTCATTGCCCACGCAAAACTCGCAGAACACATGCTCCTTGTAGCGGCAGAGACATTTTACCGCTTCGCGCGCCTCCAAAAGTGGAGGAAGCGAGCCTCTTGCAGGCTCGCTTCCTCCTCGAAGAGCGCAGGCGCCCCTTGTCTCAGCTGCTTCCCAGCTTTCAGCTACTTCTTGATCCAGCTGAACATCGAGCGGATGTTCTCGCCGGTCTGCTCGATCAGGTGGTCGTTGATGGCCTCGCGCTGCTCGATGAGCCACTTGTGGTCGTTGTTGCAGTCAGCCACGAACTCGCGCGCGAACTCGCCGTTCTGGATGCGCGCCAGGATGAGCTTCATGGCCTCGCGGCTCTGCTCGTTGATGACCTTCGGGCCCGCGTAGTACTCGCCATACTCGGCGGTGTTGGAGATCGAGTAGTTCATGAAGTGGATGCCGCTCTCGTACATGAGGTCGACGATCATCTTCATCTCGTGGTAGCACTCGAAGTACGCGAGCTCCGGCGGATACCCCGCGTCCACGAGCGTCTCGAAGCCGGCCTTCACGAGCTCCACCAGGCCGCCGCACAAAACGGCCTGCTCGCCGAAGAGGTCCTCCTCGGTCTCCTGCGCGAAGGTGGCCTTGATGATGCCGGAGCGGGCACCGCCCACGCCCCAGCAGTACGACATCGCGATGTCCCACGCGTCGCCGGTGGCGTCCTGCGCCACGCACGCGAGGTCAGGCACGCCGGAGCCCTCGGTGTACTGGCGGCGCACGATGTGGCCCGGGCCCTTCGGCGCGCACATGATGACGTTCACCGTCTCAGGCGGGGTGATGTAGCCGTAGTGGATGTTGAAGCCGTGCGCGAAGGCGAGCGTGTCGCCGTCATGCAGATGCGGCGCGATCTGCTCGGTGTAGACCTTCGCCTGCAGCTCGTCGGGCACGAGGATCATGATGAGGTCGGCTTCCTCGGCGGCGTCCTCGATGGACATCACCTTGAGGCCCGCCTCCTCGGCCGCGGCGGCCGACTTGGAGCCCGCGCGCAGGCCGACGCGCACGTCGCAGCCCGAGTCCTTCAGGTTCAGCGCATGCGCGTGGCCCTGGGACCCGTAGCCGATGATGGCGATCTTCTTGCCCTGGATGATCTGCGGGTTGCAATCCTCTTCGTAATAGATGGTAACAGCCATGGTTTCCTTCGATCCTTTCCTGTCAGCTGTTGTGCTTCGCTATGCAAGCAGGCGCGGGCGCCTGTTGTTGCTATTCCTTCGCGTTGCGCGACATGGCGATCTTGCCCGTGCGCACGATCTCCTTGATGCCGTAGGCGCGGAAGAGGTCCTCCAGGCCCTTGAGCTTCTCCTCGTCGCCGGTGGCCTCGATGGTGAGCGAGTTGCGCCCCACGTCGACGATCTTCGCGCGGAAGATGTTGGCGATCTCGATGATCTCGTTGCGGCGCTCGGGCGCGGCGTTCACCTTGAACAGCACCAGCTCGCGCTCGATCGCGCCCTCGTCGGTGAGGTCGGTGATCTTGTGCACGCTGATGAGCTTGTGCAGCTGCTTGGTGATCTGCTCGTAGGCCACGTCGTCAGCCTTGACGATGGCCGTCACGCGCGACATGGTGGCGTCCTCGGTGGGTCCCACCGACAGCGACTCGATGTTGAAGCCGCGGCGCGAGATGAGGCCGGTGACGCGCGAGAGCACGCCGGGCTTGTTCTCGACCAGGACGGAAAGCACGTGCTTCATTAGTTCCCTCCTTCCGCGGCGGACGCGGGGGCGGTGGCGGATGCCACGGCGGACGCGGGGGCAAGCGCTGCAGCGGGTGCGGGGGCCGCCTCAGCGCCGGGTGCGGAGCCGCCCGCGGACGTGCCGCCAGCCCCGCCCGCAAGCGCAGCCGCCTCGCCCAGGCGCGCGCCCTTGTCGTCGGGGTCGCTCTCCCAGCGGCCGCCGAACTGCGCGTCGATCTGCGCGCAGGGCGACGGCGCCGTGTGGACCTCCTGCGCGAGGTCGTCGAGCGCGCCCGCCGGCACGTCGGTGCGCACCGCGCCGACCGCCACGTCGATGGCGCCCATGATGTTGTCGAGCGCCGCGCCCGGGGCCACCATCGGGTACACGTTCTGCTCGCGCGAGATGGCCACGTCGAGCAGGTAGGGGCCCTGCGCCGCGAGCATCCGCGCGATGGCCGCGCTCACCTCGGCGGGGTCCTCCACGCGCTCGCCCTGCCAGCCGTAGGCGTCGGCGAGCTTCACGAAGTCGGGGTTGGCCTCGAGCAGCGTCTGCGAGTAGCGCTTCGCGTAGAAGAGCTTCTGCCACTGGTGCACCATCCCCAGGCAGCGGTTGTCCATGATGAGCACCTTCACGGGCACGCCGTTGATGGCGGCGGTGGCCATCTCCTGCGAGTTCATCTGGAACGACCCGTCGCCGGCGATGCACACCACCTTGCAGTCGGGCCGCGCGATGGCGGCGCCGACGGCCGCCGGGAAGCCGAAGCCCATGGTGCCCAAGCCGCCGCTCGAGAGGAAGGTGCGCGGCAGCTCGCGGTCGATGAACTGGTGCGCCCACATCTGGTGCTGGCCCACCTCGGTCACCACGATGGAGCGCGCGGGGTCGAGCTGCGTCGAGAGGCTCTCGAGCACGAGCTCGGGGATGATCTCGTCGGCGCCGTCGCCCACGCCCGGATGGTAGAACGGGAAGCGCTCGCGCCAGGCGTTGATGCGAGAAAGCCACGCCTCGGTGTGCGCCTCGGCGCCGTCCTTGTGCAGCTGGTCGACGAGCCCCGCGAGCACGCCCTTGAGGTCGCCCACGATGGGAACCTGGCATGCGCGGATCTTGCCGATCTCGGCCGGGTCGATGTCGATGTGGATCACCTTCGCATGCGGGGCGAACTCGGAGAGGCGCCCCGTGACGCGGTCGGAGAAGCGCGCGCCCGCCGCGATGATGAGGTCGCTCTCGGTCATGGCGAGGTTGGAGTACTTCGCACCGTGCATGCCCACCGGCCCCAAGTTGAGCGGGTGCGACGCCGGGAAGGCGCCCTTGCCCATGAGCGTGGTGACCACGGGGATCTGCATGAGGTCTGCGAGGCTTGCGAGCTCCGCGGACGCCTCGGAGATGGTCACGCCGCCGCCCACGTAGAGGATGGGCTGGTCAGACTCCTCGATGAGCTCGGCTGCCGCGCGGATCTGCTTGGCGTTGCCGCGGTAGGTGGGCTTGTAGGAGGGCAGGTTCACCTCGTCGGGGTATTCGAACGTCATGGACGCGCCCGCCAGGTCAGACGGGATGTCGATGAGCACCGGCCCCGGGCGCCCCGTCACCGCGATGTGGAACGCCTCGCGGAAGGTGCGCGTGAGCTCGTCGGTCGACTGGAGCAGAAACGAGTGCTTCACCACCGGCATGGTGATGCCCACGATGTCGGACTCCTGGAAGGAGTCGGTGCCGATGACGGCGCGCGGCACCTGGCCCGTGATGACCACGAGCGGAACCGAGTCCATGTAGGCCGTGGCGATGCCCGTGACCGTGTTGGTGGCGCCCGGGCCGCTCGTCACGATGACCACGCCGGGCTTGCCGGTTGCGCGCGCGTAGCCGTCGGCCATGTGCACCGCGCCCTGCTCGTGGCGCGCGAGCACGTGGTTGATCTGCGTGAAGTCGTACAGCGCGTCGTAGATCTTGATGGCCTGCCCGCCCGGGTAGCCGAAGACGGTGTCGACGCCCTCCGCCTCGAGCGACGCGATGACGGCCTCGGCGCCGAGCATCTCGCGGCCCTGCTTGGCCGTGCGCGAGCCCAGCCCGCGCGGCGCGCCCACGCTGGCGGCCGTGCGGCGCGCCTCAGCCGTGCGGCGCGCCTCGGTCTTCTCGTTCGTTGCACTCATGAGACATACGCCCCCTTGTCTGCGGAAGAGACGAGCTTGGCGTACTTCGCGAGCACGCCGTGGTCGTGCTTGGGCGCCGGCGCCACCCACGCCGCGCGCCGCGCCGCCAGCTCCTCGTCGGGCAGGTTGAGCCGAAGGACGCCGCCCTCGATGTCGACGGTGACCGAGTCGCCCTCCTCGATGAGGGCGATGGGGCCGCCCGCCGCGGCCTCGGGGCTCACGTGCCCCACGGCCGGGCCCTTCGTGGCGCCGGAGAAGCGCCCGTCGGTGATGAGCGCGACGCTCGTGGAGAGCCCCATGCCGCAGATGGCGCTCGTGGGCGTGAGCATCTCGCGCATGCCCGGGCCGCCCTTGGGGCCCTCGTAGCGGATGACCACCACGTCGCCGGCGTTGATGGCGCCGGCGTTGATGGCCGCGCACGCCTCCTCCTCTGAGTTGAAGCAGCGCGCGGGGCCGGTGTGCCTCATCATGGACGGGTCGACCGCGCTCTTCTTCACGATGGCGCCGTCAGGCGCCAGGTTGCCGTGCAGCACGCGCAGGGCGCCCACCGCCGAGAAGGGGTTGTCGTGAGTGCGGCACACCTCGCCGTCGGCCGGCGGGCAGCAGGCGCCCAGGTAGTCGGGCAGCGGGCCCATGCAGGTGAGCGCGCGCTCGTCGAGCAGCCCCAGCTCGGCCAGCTCGTGCATGACCACGGACACGCCGCCGACCTCGTAGAGGTCGGAGAGCGGGCGCGGGCCGGAGGGCTGCAGCTTCACGAGGTGCGGGGTGCGGGCGCTCGCGGCGTCCCAGTCATCCATGGTGATGGGGTGCCCCGCCGCCTGCGCGATCGCCGTGAGATGCAGCACCGTGTTGGTGGAGCCGCCGAAGGCCATGTCGCACTCCATGGCGTTGCGGATGGCGGCCTCGCTCACGATGTCGCCGATCTTCACGTCCTTCTCGACGAGCTCCATGATCTTCATGCCCGCATGCTTCGCGAGGCGGATGCGCTCGGAGTACACCGCCGGGATGGTGCCGTTGCCGGGAAGCGCGATGCCGAGCGCCTCGCACAGGCAGTTCATCGAGTTCGCCGTGAACAAGCCCGAGCAGCTGCCGCACGTGGGGCAGGCGGTGTTCTCGAAGTAGCTGAGCTCCTCCTCGGTCATGGTGCCGTTCGTCACGGCCGCCGCGCCGTCGAACAGCGTGTTGAGGTCGGTGGTGGGGCCGCATCCCCCCTTCTGCTTGCCGGCGAGCATGGGCCCGCCCGACACGAACACCGTGGGGATGTTCACGCGCAGGGCGCCGAGGATCATGCCGGGGACGATCTTGTCGCAGTTCGGGATGCACACGATGCCGTCGAACGCGTGGCCCTGCACCGCGCACTCGAGCGAGTCGGCGATGGCCTCGCGCGACACGAGCGAGTAGTGCATGCCGTCGTGGTTCATGGCGATGCCGTCGCACACGCCGATGGTGGAGATCTCGAACGGCACGCCGCCGGCCAGGTAGATGCCGGCCTTCACGGCCTCGGCGATCTTGTCGAGGTTGGTGTGCCCGGGGATGATGTCGTTGCGCGAGTTGAACACGGCGATGAAGGGGCGCTTCATCTCCTCGTCGGTGATGCCGTCTGCCTTGAGCAGGCTGCGGTGAGGCGCGCGTGCCACGCCGCACCGCACCTGGTCGCTTCTAAGCTGCATGCTCTTTCGCTCCTTCCGCTCACAATAAAAAATCCCAGCGCAGAGCTGCACCAGGACCCAGACGAACGGAATGCGCCGACTGCGCTTGCGAGCAGCGCGCGGGCATCGCAGACGGTAACGGTGTCACCGGTTCAGCTCTACTAGCTCCCCCGGCCCGGCGGTAAGCCCGACAACCGGAGAGGCGTTCACGCCAAACTGCTCGGAGGTGGCATTCGGATCGCCCACCGCCGGCTCGCAGCACCGCCGGCTCTCTGTCAGATGGGTTCGCCCCTACTATCCTCGTCAACGCATTTGGGATATGAACTTGTATTGCGGGCTAGTATACTCCGCCCGAAGCCGAGCGCAACCCCTCCCCGCGAAAAAGCCACGCGGCGCGGTCGGGCGGGAGGGCGCGCACGCGCACGCAGGACGTGGGGCGCGATCGGGCGAGAGAGGGCGCGGGGAGCGGGTGACGGGGAGGTTTCCCTTTGCTTGTTGCGGGGTTACGGGGCGGCGGGCGCGGGGCGCGGGGCGGGTGGGGCTTCTTACACTGGCGGAAACGCTGACGTGGAAGGAGTCCTCATGGCGAAGGGAAGCGCGCGGCGCGACGTCCAGCATCCGCTCGCAGGATCGAGCCTCATCACCTACCCGCCGCTCAAGCGGCATGCGCGGCGCATGCGCCCCTCCGTCGCCTGCCCCTCGTGCGACGCGCCCGTGTCGCTCACGGCGCTCAGGCACGCGGCGCGTGAGTCGCATCCGCTCGCCTCGGCCCGGGAGCACCGCGGCGCCTACCTGCGCGCCGCAGGCGTGTTCGCGCTCACCGCGGTTTTGTGCGTGGCGGCCGTGCTGCTCTTCCGCGAGGCGCTTCCCCAAGCCCCGGCCGCGCCGAGCTCGCCGTACTTCGCCGCCAACGTGAAGGCCGCCGAGAGCACGCCGGCAGACGAGTGGGAGAAGGGGACCCTCCCCCACCTGTTCCAAGGAGACGCGCAGTGGGCCGAGGTTCCCTACGGGTTCGGCACGCTCGAGACGGCCGGGTCGGCGCCCACGAGCCTCGCCATGGCCTACGTGCAGCAGACGGGCGACGCCTCCCTCACGCCTGCGGACTTCGCCGCCTTCGCCTCAGAGGGAGAGCTCACCGCGCTCGACACGAGCACGCTCACCGCGCTCGTGGTCGCCGGCGCCGCGGCGCACGGCCTCGACGCCCTGCCGATAGAGGCGAGCGAGCCCGCCATACGCCAGGCGCTCGGGCACAGGCGGCCCGTCGTGGTGGTGACCAAGCCCGCCACCTTCGCCGCCGCGCCCGCGTGCATCGTGCTCGAGGGCGTGAACGCGCGCAGCGAGCTTGACATCGCCGACCCGTCGAACGCCGTGCGCACCCAGCAGAGCTGGACGTTCGACGACGTCATCCGCGCAAGCGCGGCGCTGTTCGCCATCAGCGCGCAGGGCGCGTCCTAGAGGAGGGGTCGCGGCGCAAGGCGCGCGGCGCGCGGCGTTCCGCGAGCTGCATCCCGCACGCTCTACGCCGTCTCGCGAGCCGCCCCGCGCACCCGGCGTGCCCCTCGCACGCCCCGCGCTTCCCGCACGCCGCCCCTCGCGCTACCGCGCGCTGTTCAGGCCCGCCCGCGCGAGGTCGCGCCCGACCTGCACGTAGTCGCGCGCGGAAGCCGCCAGGCCCTCGACCTCCTCGGGCGTGAGCTTGCGCACGGCGCGCGCGGGCGAGCCGATCACCAGCATCTCGTCGGGAATGTCAGCCGAGCCCGTGACGAGCGCGCCCGCGCCGATGAGGCAGCGCTCGCCAACGCGCGCACCGTCGATGACGATCGCGCCCATGCCCACGAGCGTGCCGTCGCCGATGGTGCAGCCGTGGACGATCGCGCCGTGGCCTACCGTCACGTCGGAGCCGATGAGGGTGTCGGCGCCGTGCGACACGTGCACGCAGGCGAGCTCCTGGATGTTGGTGCGGTCGCCCACCACGATGCGACTGTCGCAGTCGCCGCGCAGCGTGGCGTTGAACAGCACCGTTGCGTCAGCGCCGATGGTCACGTCGCCGACGATGACGGCGCTTTGCGCCACGAAGGCGCTCGGGTCAATGACGGGAGCGGGGTAGAGCGAGTCGGACATGAAGCCTCCTTGCAGATTTCGGGGGTCATTTTGGCAGAAATCTTCAGATGTTTGTCATTTCGTGGTGCCCTGACGCGCTTTCGCGACTTTGTCGAAAAAGCTGACCTGCGGTTTTACCCCGATGCGCTCCTGCGTTCGCCCGCAAATGACCCATGGGGGCTCATGGGGAGACAAATATCTGAAGATTTCTGCCAATTCTAGCGTTTATTTTTGCAAGGGGCCCGAATCGCCGGCACGTTCACGAAAGGCGCACTGCGGGCACGACCCCTACCGCACGCTCACGAGCAGGCGCACCGCGGGCATAGCCTCTACCGCACGCTCACGAGCAGGTGCTGAGCCGCGCAGGCCACGCGCGCCGAGTGCTCGGCCTGCGCGAGCGCACCGGTCAGCGCGCGGGCGGCCAGAGACGGCAGGTTGTTGTTCTCGGACAGGTGCATGCCCACCACCTGCTCGAGTCGCGGGGAGAGCAGGCTTAGGAGCGCGTCGGCCGCCTGCGCGTTGGAGAGGTGCCCCCGGTCGGAGGCCACGCGCTGCTTGAGCGCCCACGGGTAGGGCCCCTCGCGCAGCATGCGCTCGTCGTGGTTGCTCTCGAGCGCCAGCATGCGCACCTCGCGCAGGGCGTCGCGCACCTCGTCGGTGAGGACCCCCGTGTCGGTCACGTACCCGAGCGCGTCGCCGTCTGCGTCCTCGAAGCGGAAGCCGCACGAGGCGGCCGCGTCATGCGAGGTGTGGAAGGGGTGCACGCCGACGGGCCCGATGCCGAAGGACGCGCCGCAGCGCATGTCGCGCACGTCGCAGGCGCCCTCGACCTTGGCTATCTCGGCGCTCGCCGCGCGCACGGGGCCGAGCGCGTACACGGGCGGCACGGCGGCGGCGCGCGCCTTCGCCAAGCCCCGCGTCGCCACGCCGAGGCCCTTCACGTGGTCGGCGTGGTCGTGGGTAATGAGGATGGCGTCGAGGCGCGCTAGGTCGAACCCCGCCGCCGCGGCGCGCGCGAACAGGTCGCGCTTGCAGATGCCGCAGTCGACGAGCACGCCGCGCCCCGTGGAGGCATCCTCCACGATGGCCGCGTTGCCCTTCGACCCGCTCGCCAGAACATGCAGCAGCAACAAGGAAATCACCTTTCGAATACAAGTCAGCGAGGGAGGGCCTGGTCGCCCATATGCCGCGAAAGCCTGAGGAAGCGTACTGGGTACGTGACGAAGGCTTGGAGCGAGCAGATGGGCGACCAGGCCCTCCCGCAGCGTCGGCTCATGCGCTGTTGCGTCAGCAACAGCGCACCTAGAGGCGCTCCACGATAGCCGTGACCAGGCGGCAGAAGTCGGCCTCGCGGCTCTTCGCCACCTCGAACACCTCTTGGTCGGAGGGGCTCGCGCCCTCCACGCCGCACGCCATGTTTGACACGAGCGACATGCCGAGAACGCGCATCCCCACGTGCCGCGCCGCGATGACCTCCTCGCACACGCTCATGGCCACCGTGTCGGCGCCCCAGGTGCGAAACGCGCGGATCTCGGCGGGCGTCTCGAAGCTCGGGCCCAGAAGCCCCAGGTAGACGCCTTCCTGCACGCGCACGCCGAGCTCGTCGGCCGCCTCGTGCGCCAGCGCGCGCAGGGCGGGGTCGTAGGCGTCCTTCATGGAGAAGAAGCGGAAGGCCACCTCGTCAGGCTCGGTTCCCGCCACGGGGTTGCGCCCCGTGAAGTTGATGTGGTCGCCCATGATGCAGAAGTCGCCCACCTCGTAGCCCGCGTTGATGGCGCCAGCGGCGTTCGTGGTGATGAGGGTGTCCACGCCGAGCTCGTGCATGAGCCACACCGGGTAGGCCACCTCCTGCGCCGTGTTGCCCTCGTAGCCGTGCAGGCGCCCCTGCATGCAGATGACCTCGCGCCCGCCGAGCGTGCCCACCACGAAGCGGCCCACGTGGCCCGTGGCCGTCGAGCGCTTCATGTGCGGCACCTCGCCGAACGGGATGAAGAGCGCGTCGGCGATCTGCTCGGCCAGAAGGCCGAGCCCCGACCCCAAGATGACGCCCACCTTCGGCGCGCGCTCCCCCATGCGCTCGCGCATCTGCGCGCTCGACTCCGCCAAGCGCTCCCTCAACGTGCCCTCAGCCATGAGGCGCAGCTCCTTTCCCTAAGTTCTCGCGGCCTGGCGCGGCCCCTGCAGCAGGCCAGCGCGGCTTCCCGCGACCTCGCCAGCCGCGCGGCCGCGGCGCGCCCTTGCCCCTGGCGCGCCCCTAGCGCGCCGACTCCTTGCCCACCAGGCGGTCGGCGCCGTAGCGCTCGCGCAGGAGGGGCTTCTCGATCTTCCCGGTGGGGTTGCGCGGCACGTCCTCGAAGATGATCTTGCGCGGGCGCTTGTAGCGCGGCAGGCCGAGGCAGAACTCGTTGATGTCGTCCTCGGTGGCCACGTGGTCGGGCTTGAGCTCGATGATGGCCGTGGCGATCTCGCCGAGGCGCTCGTCGGGCAGGCCGATGACGGCCACGTCCTTGACGGCGTCGTGCGCGCGCAGGAAGTCCTCGATCTGCACGGGGTAGAGGTTCTCGCCGCCCGAGATGATGACGTCCTTCTTGCGGTCGACCAGGTAGATGAAGCCGTCGGCGTCGACCTCGGCCATGTCGCCCGTGTAGAGCCAGCCGTCCTTGAGCACGGCCTCGGTGGCCGCCGGATCCTTGTAGTAGCAGGTCATGAGGCCGCGCCCGCGCACCACGAGCTCGCCGACCTCGCCCGACCCGGGTTCCACGGCCGCGTCGGCCGCGTTGCGCACCTCGGCCTCCCAGCGGTAGCCCGGCACGCCGATGGCGCCGACGTGCTCGATGTTCTCCACGCCCAGGTGGACGCAGCCGGGGCCGGTCGACTCGGACAGGCCGTAGTTCGTGTCGTAGAGGTGGTTCGGGAAGTACGCCTTCCAGCGCTTGATGAGCGAGGGCGGCACCGGCTGGGCGCCGATGTGCATGAGGCGCCACTGAGCGAGGCGGTGCTCGTCCATGTTGATGTCGCCGCGGTCAAGCGCGTCGAGGATGTCCTGGGCCCACGGCACGAGCAGCCACACCACGGTGCAGCCCTCCTCCGACACCGTGCGCATGATCCAGTCGGGGCGCACGCCGCGCAGAAGCACCGCGCGCGAGCAGGACAGGAGGCTGCCGAACCAGTGCATCTTCGCACCCGTGTGGTACAGCGGCGGGATGCACAGGAACACGTCGTCGCGCGTCTGGCCATGGTGATGCTGCTCGGTCTCGGCGGCGCACACGAGGCTCTCGTGGTTGTGCAGGATGGCCTTCGGGAAGCCCGTGGTCCCCGAGGAGAAGTAGATGGCGGCCTCGTCGTCGTCGGCAAGCTCGATGCACGGGTCCTCGGCGGCGAAGTGCACGAGGTGGCCGCCGAGGTGCCGCGCGAAGGCGGGGCACTCCTCCACCTCGCCGAGGAAGTACTGATCGCGCACGCGCGGGATGGCGTCGGCGATCTCGGCCATGCGGCTTGTGAACTCGGGGCCGAACACGAGCACGTCGGCGTCGGAGAGCTCGAGGCAGTACTTGATCTCGTCGGCTGTGTAGCGGTAGTTGAGCGGCACCACCACGGCGCCCGTCTTGAGCACGCCGAAGTACAGCGGCAGCCACTCGAGGCAGTTCATCAGCAGAAGCGCCACCTTGTTGCCGCGCCCGATGCCGGAGTCGAGCAGGAGGTGCGCGAAGCGGTTTGACTGCTCGTTGAACTCGCGCCACGTGATCTCGCGGCGGTAGCGCTTGGCGGGGTTGGGCTCGACGAGGTCGAACTCGCTCCACGTCACGCCATGCTCTTCGCGGACGGCTGGGTTGATCTCGGTGAGGGCGACTTCGCTTCCGTGGAGAAACGCGTTGCGGATGAGCGCTTCGGTGATGGGCATGGTGCTTCTTCCTTCGCGTGACCGCACGACGCGACGCCCGCACCCGCGCAGCTTGAAGCGCGCGGGCGCGAGCGCGCCGCCGAGGACGCTCCCCGCGCGCGGTCGTTTACCTGAAATAAAACCCTTTAATGATACACCAACGCCGAGCGCTTGGCCGCCACAAGAACGCGCGGGCGCTGCGCGAGGTCGGAGACGATGCGCACGTCCGCGAACCCCGCCGCGCGCGCCACCTCGGCCGCCTGATCGAGGTGCCCTTCGTGCAGCTCGACGGCGAGCACGCCGCCCGGCTTCAGGGCCGCGTGCGCCCACGCGGAAAGCGGGCGGAAGAGGTCGAGCCCGTCGGCTCCCCCGTCGAGCGCGAGCGCGGGCTCGAAGGCGGCCACCTCGCGCGGGATCTGCGCGAGCACGCCGGTGGGAACGTAGGGCGGGTTGGAGACGACGGCGTCGAAGGCGCCCGCAAGGCGCGGGTCGATCGCGTCGCCGAGGTTGCCCTGGAGCACCTCCACGCGGTCGGAGAGCCCGAGGGCCTCGGCGTTCTCGCGCGCGAGGGCGACGGCCTCGGGCGCGATGTCGGTGGCCACCACGCGCACGCCCGCGTGCTCGTAGGCGAGCGAGCAGGCGATGCAGCCCGAGCCCGTGCAGATGTCGGCCACGAGAAGCTCGCCCGCGCCGACGGCCTGCGGCTTCTGCGACATGGAGGCGAAGGGGCCGGGACCCGCAGGCTCCCCCGCACCAGCCTTGTCAGCGCGCCCCGCGTCGGGGGCGCCCTCGACGGCCCCGCGCTCCCCTTCGGCGGCAAGGGCACGCACGGCCTGCGCGGCGGCGAGCTCCTCGCCCTCGGCGGCGGATATGGTGGAGTCGAACGCGCGCGGGCGCGCGGGCGCGGGCAGCGCGGCGAGCACCTCGCTCACCAGCACCTCGGTCTCGGGGCGCGGGATGAGCACGCCGGGGCGCACGCGCACCGTGATGTGGCGGAACCCCACCTCGCCGGTGATGTACTGCAGCGGCTCGCCCCGCCCGCGGCGCGTCACGTAGCCGCGCAGCACGGCGCGCTCGTCCAGGGAGAGCGGGCGCGCCGCGTTCATGTACAGCTCGATGCGCGACAGGCCGCACGCCTCGGACAGGAGCCACTGGGCCGAGAGGCGCGGGTTCTCGTCGCCCTTGCGCTCAAGGTACCCGCACGTCCAGTCCAAGGCCGCCTTGACGGTCCAGATCTCGTCGTCGTCGTTGTCAGGATTAGTCATATTGATTGTGAAACGATCTTCGTCACAGGTCGTTCGCAACGCCCAGCTACTCTACCGCGTTCTCCAGCTTGCGGGCGCGGTCGGCTGCCTGCAGCGCGGTGATCACGTCGCCGAGGTTGTCGCCGAGGAGCACGCCGTTGTACGTGGAGTTGAATCCGATGCGATGGTCAGTCACGCGGTCCTGCGGGCCGTTGTACGTGCGGATCTTCTCGCTTCGGTCGCCCGAGCCGATCTGCGCGAGGCGCTCGGCGCCCTCGGCGGCCTGCTGCTCGGCGAGCATCTTCTCGTACAGGCGCGCGCGCAGCACGGCCATGGCCGCGATCTTGTTCTGCAGCTGCGACTTCTGGTCCTGCGACTGCACCACCAAGCCCGTCGGCAGGTGCGTGATGCGCACGGCCGAGTCGGTGGTGTTGACGCACTGGCCGCCCGGGCCGCCCGCGCGGTACACGTCGATGCGCAGGTCGCCCTCGTTGATCTCCACCTCGACCTCGTCGGCCTCGGGCAGCACGGCCACGGTGGCCGTGGAGGTGTGGATGCGGCCCTGGCTCTCCGTCTTGGGAACGCGCTGCACGCGGTGCACGCCGCTCTCGAACTTCATGACAGAGTAGACCTTGTCGCCCTTCACCTTGAACTGGATCTCCTTGTAGCCGCCGGCCTCGGAGGGCGACACGTCGAGCGTCTCCACCTTCCAGCGATGCGACTCGCAGAATCGCATGTACATCTTGTGCAGGTCGCCTGCGAAGATGGCCGCCTCGTCGCCGCCCGCGGCCGCGCGGATCTCCACGATGATGTCCTTCTCGTCAGCCGGGTCGGACGGGATCAGCATGAACTTGATGTCCTCTTCGAGCGCGGGCAGCTTCGCCTCGGCCTCGGCGATGGTCTCCTGCGCGAACTCCTTCATGTCGGGGTCGCCGAGCATCTCCTTCGCGTCGTCGATGTCCTCGCACGCCTGGAGGTACTCCCGCGCCTTCTCCACGAGCGGGCCCTGGTTCGCGTACTCCTTCGACAGGCGCGTGTACTCCTTCTGGTCGGCCAGGACGGCCGGGTCGCCCAGCCTTGCCTGGAGGTCCTCGTAGGCATCGATGATCTTGGCGAGCTTCTCTCGCATGTCCGTACCTTGCATGGGCGCGTATCCTTCTTCGACTCTCGATTTCATGACTTGAAGGGGCACGCGACGTGCGCAGCCCCGTTTTTTCAGCAGCTATACAGTGTATCAGATGCGCGGGACGAGGCAAAACCTCGCGCCTCGTGCGCCGCGCGGCGGGCGCGCCCGCCGTCCCTACTCGCTCAAGAACTCAGCGGCCGCCTCAGCGCAGTTCGCGCCGTCGGACACGGCCGTGACCACCTGGCGCAGCGCCTTGGTGCGCACGTCGCCCGCCGCGTACACGCCCGGCGTGGCCGTCGCGCCCAGCTCGTCGGCGCGCACGTAGCCCGTCTCGTCGAGCTGCAGCGCGCCGGCCAGAAACTCGGTGTTGGGGCGCATGCCCACGGCGACGAACAGGGCGGCGCAGTCGATGTCGCGCATCTCCCCCGTCACCTTGTCGCGCACGCGCACGCCTTCCACCTTGCCCTCGGGGGCCTTGATCTCGGTCACCTCGGCGTTCCACACGAACTCGACGTTCTCCAGGTCGGCCAGGCGCTGGTGGTAGATGGCCGTGGCGCGCAGGCGGTCGCGGCGGTGCACCACGTACACCTTGCCGCAGATGCGCGAGAGGTAGATGGCGTCAGCCGCCGCGGTGTTGCCGCCGCCGACCACCACCACGTCGCGTCCGCGGAAGAAGTTGCCGTCGCAGGTGGCGCAGTACGACACGCCGCGCCCCGCGAGCTCGTCCTCGCGCGCGAGCCCGAGCTTGGCTGGGCGCGCGCCCGTCGCCACGATGACCGCGCGGGCCGCGTAGGCGCCGAACGCCGTGTCGATGAGCTTGGGGGCGCCGGCGAAGTCCACCGAGACGACCTCCTCGCTGACGAAGCGCGCGCCAAACGAGGCGGCCTGCTCGTGCATCTGCATGGCCAGGTCGAACCCGCTCGTCGACTGCGTGTAGCCGGGGTAGTTCTCCAGGTGCTCGGTCTGGGCGAGCTGCCCGCCCGGCGAGAGGCGCTCGAACACCGCGCAGGAAAGCCCCGCGCGGGCCGCGTAGAGCGCTGCCGTCATGCCCGCCGGCCCCGCGCCGATCACGGCGAGGTCGAAGGTCTCCCGCGTGGTGCCCTTGTCTTGCATGTCAGCCATGGCGGCCTCCTCGTTCATGTCGAAGGTAGCAAAAGCGCCCCCGGGGAGAACCCGAGGGCGCGCAGGCTCAGCGGATCAAGCTGGCTCAGGCGAGCAGCGCGAGCAGGCTCTGCTTGGGCTGGGCGCCCACCGTCTGCTTCTTCACCTGGCCGTTCTCGAACACCATGAGCGTGGGCACCGAGCTCACGCCGTAGCGCGCCGCGATGTCGGGGCTCTGGTCGATGTCGACCTTGCACACGAGCGCCTTGCCCTCCATCTCGGCGGCGATCTCGTCGAGCACCGGCGCCACCATGCGGCACGGGCCGCACCACGTCGCAAAGAAGTCCACGAGCACGGGCTTGTCAGACTCGAGCACCTTCGTCTGGAAATTCTCAGAGGAAACAACTTCGCTCATAATCCAACTCCTTTTCGTCGTTGGCCGCGCTTTGCGGCCGCTGCGTTATGCCTTAGTTCGGTCTCATTCTATCCTGTCGGCCCCATGCGAAGCCCCTTCGTTTTCGAAACGGCATTTAAGGCAGAAATACGGCGTAAGCGGCGCAGGGGAGAAGGGGTGCGCGAGCATGCCGCGCGCGCCCTCTTGCATGCCCGCGCACCGCAAGCCGCGCGCCCCGAGAACGCGCTCGCACAACTAGCGTCCGCCCCGCGTGCGCGTCCCTTTGCGTGCTGCGCTTCACGTCAATTCAACTCCAAACTCGCCCTTGCGCAAGGCGCATCGCCCGCGCACCGCTATAATGGCGTAAACCGAGAAAGGAGACCCATGAGCACCGATCTTGCGCACCCCGACTACGAGCCCTCTGGCGTCACCTTCCCCATCGCCTACGAGGGGCACGCCGTAACGCACGCCAACCTGGTGCTCGAGGGCGGCGCCATGCGGGGGCTGTTCACCGCCGGCGTGCTCGACGTGCTCATGGACCGCGGACTGTTCTGCGAGAACGTCATCGGCACGTCAGCCGGCGCGCTCATGGGCTACAACTACGTGGCCGGGCAGCGCGGGCGCGGCGCCTACGTGAACCTGAAGTACTGCACCGACTGGCGCTACCTCTCGCTCAAGAGCTACGTGCGCACGGGCAACGCCTTCGGGCGCGAGATGAGCTTCGACCTCATCCCCAACGTGTACGACCCCTTCCCCTACGAGGCGTTCGACCGCTCCCCCATGACGCTCACGGCCGTGTCGAGCGACCTCGAGCTCGGCGAGGCCGACTACCACCTCATGGCCGACGCGCGCGCCGACCTCCCCTACGTGATCGCCTCAGCCTCCATGCCGCTCGTGAGCGAGATCGTGGAGATAGACGGCAAGAAGCTCCTCGACGGCGGCAGCTGCGACAGCGTCCCCATCGTGCGCTCACAGATCATGGGCGCGTCCAAGCACATCGTGGTGTGCACGCAGGACGCCTCCTACCGCAAGAGCCCCAACAAGCTGCTGCCGCTCATCCGCCAGCGCTACGCCGAGTACCCCTGCTTCGTGGAGCGCGTGGCGCACCGCCACTTCGAGTACAACCGCACCTACCGCGCGCTCGAGCGCATGCACGCGTCAGGCGAGATCTTCCTGATACGCCCCGAGCGCCCCGTTGAGGTGTCGAGCATGGAGCAGAACCAGGCGAAGCTCCTCGACCTCTACGAGCAGGGCGCGGCCGCGGCCGCGCGCAGCTGGAGCGCATTGGAGCACTACCTTGGCTGCTGAGCTCGTCACGCTGGCCTACATCGCGCTCGCGGCGTTCGCCTGCCCGCTCATCGCCCAGTTCATCCCGGGGAAGTCGATCCCGGAGACCGTGCTTCTGCTGGTCGCGGGCATGCTGCTCGGCCCCCACGTGCTGGGCGTCGTCGAGCTGAGCGACGCCGTGTCGCTCCTCTCCGAGCTGGGGCTGGCGTTCTTGTTCCTGCTCGCCGGCTACGAGATCAACCCCGAGAGCATCACGGGCCGCCAAGGGCGGCGCGGCGCGGCCACGTGGCTCGTCACGCTCCTCATCGCGTTCGCGGCGGTGGCGCTGTGGCCCCTGTTCAGCGCGCGCGAGACCGACGGCATCGCCGTGGCCATCGCGCTCACCACCACCGCGCTCGGCACGCTGCTCCCCATCCTGCAAGACCGCGGCCTCATGAGCACGCGCGAGGGCGGCGCGGTGCTCTCCTACGGCACGTGGGGCGAGCTCGGGCCCATCATCGCCATGGCGCTGCTGCTCTCCACGCGCGCCCGCTGGGAGACCGTGCTCATCCTGGGGGCCTTCGCCGCCGTGGCCGTGGCGGCCGCCGTGGTGCCGCGCCGCGCGCGCCAGGCCGGCGGCTTCATCATGCGGTTCATCTCGCTCAACGCCGAGAACAACGCGCAGATGCTCGTGCGGTCGGTCGTCATGATGCTCGTCGCGCTGACGGCGCTGTCGGCCGTGTTCAACCTGGACATCGTGCTGGGGTCGTTCGCCGCCGGCTTCGTCATCCGCTACGTGATCCCCGAGGGAAGCGAGGCGCTCGAGGGCAAGCTCTCCGCCATCGCGCACGGGTTCTTCATCCCGCTGTTCTTCATCGTCTCGGGCGCGAAGATCGACATGACCGCCGTGTTCGCCAACCCGCTTCTGCTCGTCGAGTTCATCGTGCTCCTGCTGCTGGTCCGCACGGTGCCCGTCTTCGCGGCGATCACCACCGACCGCGAGACGCGCGACATGACGCCGCGCAGCCGCCTGTCGGTGGCGCTGTACTGCACGACGGCGCTCCCGCTCATCGTGGCGGTCACCTCGGTTGCCACGAGCTCGGGAGCCATGAGCGCCGAGACGTCCTCGGTGCTGGTGGCGGCCGGCGGCGTCACCGTGTTCATCATGCCGTTCCTAGCGCAGCTGCTCCTGCGCACCGCCGACGCCGAGCTCGGCGGGGCCCTGCGCGAGATCGCCAGCGAGCCGCGCCGCGCCGCGCAGATCCTGCGCGACCACCGCGCGCTCGAGCGTGAGAAGCACCGCGCGCGCCGCAAGGGCCCGCACGAGCGTCGCCGCCGAGAAGGCCGGTAGCTCAGACGGCTCACCCGCTCAGCGACATGAAAGAGGAGGGCGCCCACGACGCGGGCGCCCTCCTCACGTTGCAGCACAGTCGCGTGTCAGTTACAGCGCAGCCTCGCGGATGACCTCGAGGAACTTCGCGCGCTCCCACGCGCCCTGGTCGCCCTCGGCACGGTCGCGCACGGACACGGTGCCGTTCTCGACCTCCTTGTCGCCGAGCACCACCATGTAGGGGATCTTCTGGCTCTGGGCCTTCGCGATCTTCACCTTCATGGGCTCGTTCTGGTCGTACACCTCGACGCGCCCGCCCGCGGCCTTGACGTCGGCGGCGAAGGCGGCGGCGGCCTCCTTGTGGCGGTCGGCGATCGGGATGACCACCACCTGCACGGGCGCCAGCCACAGCGGCAGCGCGCCCGCGTAGTGCTCGATCAGGATGCCCAGGAAGCGCTCGATGGAGCCGAAGATGGCGCGGTGTAGCATCCAGGGCGTCTCCTCGGTGTTGTCCTCGGTGCGGTAGGTGAGGCCGAAGCGCATGGGGAGGTTGAAGTCGACCTGCACCGTGGAGCACTGCCAGGTGCGCCCGATGGCGTCCTTCACCTTGATGTCGATCTTCGGGCCGTAGAACGCGCCGTCGCCCTCGTTGATCTCGTAGGCCAGGTCATGGCGCTTGCACGCCTCCTTGAGCGCGTTGGTGGCGTGCTCCCACATGTCGTCGGTGCCGATGGACTTCTCCGGGCGCGTGGAGATCTCGGCCTCGTACGCGAAGCCGAACGTGGACATGATGTGGTCAACCAGGTCGAGGATGGCCACCACCTCGTCGACCACCTGGTCGCGCGTGCAGAACACGTGCGCGTCGTCCTGCGTGAAGCCGCGGGCGCGCAGAAGCCCGTGCACCACGCCCGACATCTCGTGGCGGTACACCGTGCCGAACTCGAAGTAGCGCAGCGGCAGGTCGCGGTAGGAGTGCAGCTCGTTTCTGTACAGCATCACGTGGCCCGGGCAGTTCATGGGCTTCACGCCGTACTCGGACAGGCGCGGCTCCTCGTCGGTGCCCTCGTTGATGTTGAAGAAGTACATGTTCTCCTTGTAGAAGCCGTAGTGGCCCGAGGTCTTCCACACGTCTGCGTTGTAGACGTGCGGGGTGATGACCTCCTCGTAGCCGCGGTCGTACAAGTCGCGGCGCAGCCACTCCTGCAGGGTGCGGATGATGCGCGCGCCCTTGGGGAGGTAGAGCGGCAGGCCCACGCCGGCCATGGGGTCCATCATGTAGATGCCGAGCTCGCGGCCGAGCTTGCGGTGGTCGCGCTTCTCGGCCTCCTCGAGGTTGCGCAGATGCTCCTCGAGCTCCGACTTCTTGAAGAACGCGGTGCCGTAGATGCGCGTGAGCATCTCGCGGTCGGCGTCGCCGCGCCAGTAGGCGCCGGCCACCTTGGTGAGCTTGAACGCGCCCACCTTGCCCGTGGCGGGCAGGTGCGGGCCGCGGCACAGGTCGGTGAACGAGCCGATCGCGTACGTGGTGATGACGGCGTCCTCGGGCAGCTCGTTTATGAGCTCCACCTTGAACGGCTGGTCGGCGAACTTCTCAAGCGCCTCGGCGCGGGTGACCTCGGCGCGCTCGAACGCCTCTTTCTCCTTCACGATCTCGGCCATGCGCGCCTCGATGCGCTCGAAGTCGTCCGGGGAGACGGCCGCGCCCTCGGGCAGCTGCACGTCGTAGTAGAAGCCGTTCTCGATGGCCGGCCCCACGCCGAACTTCACGTCACCGTACAGGTCGACGAGCGCGGCGGCCATGACGTGCGCCGTGGAGTGGCGCAGAAGCTCGATGCCCTCGGGGCTCTTCGCGGTGACGACGGCCACGGAGTCGCCCTCGTGCACGGGGGCTCCAAGGTCGACCGGCACGTCGTTCACGATGCCGGCGAGCGCGGCCTTCGCCAAGCCCGCGCCGATGGAGGCGGCCACGTCGGCGACGGTGGCTCCCTCTGCCAGCTCCTTGACCGAGCCGTCAGGCAAAACGATGTTCATGATGATGTCCTTTCCTTCGCCGGGTGCATACAGAGCACCTGCAAGTCCAAACGCCGCGGCTTTGAGTACCGCGGCGCGATCCCATTAGAAACTGAGCCGGAAGGCCCGGCCCAGTCCTTAATCAACGTATGCGTGCGCCTGCGCGCCGCGCGCTGCGAACCCGGGCGCCGCAAGCCAGCGCGAGCCACTTGCCGCGCGCTGTGCGCTGCGAGCTTCGTGCGAGCCTCACGCAGGCCGCTTGCCGCGCGTCGTGCGCTGCAAGCCGCAACCGCGAGCCGCACGTTCGCGCGGATGCCGCCCGCTGGCCGCTAGCCGCGCGGCTGCCCCTCGGGACGCGCCTCGCGGGGAGCCCGCT
>NZ_JAAVTO010000025.1 GCF_013185065.1 Adlercreutzia sp. ZJ473
CCCCTCGGGACGCGCCTCGCGGGGAGCCCGCTCGCGCACCGCGCCCTGCGGCCGGGGCTGCGAACGGCGGGTGCGGCGCGCCTCGCCCGCGCCGACCGGGGTCGCGCAGTACGGGCACACCGTCCACGTAGGCTCGAGCGCATGCCCGCAGTGCATGCAGAGGTTCTTGAGCTGAGCGTGGCAGTTCGGGCAGAGCACGTAGTCGGCCTCGACGGGGTACCCGCAGGCGGCGCACTCGCCGTACTTCATGAGCTGCCGCTGCTTGAGGGCCACCTCAAGCTCCTGCTCGTCGCGGTCGATGCGCAGCATCGGGGGGCGGAGCAGGCAGTACGCGATCACGCCGACGATGGGGATGAGCGCCACGACCGCCCAGACGTACCACGTGGTGCCGCGCAGGTAGGCGTCGCGCACCACCCACACGATGGAAAGCACGTACAAGATGACCAGCAGCACGATCACGACCGTGAACGCGGTCTGCATCTGCGGCGTCCACAGCTGCGAGAGCAACTCGCTCATGATGACCTCTTCTTCCCTGTTTTCCCTCGCCGCCCCATGCGCGCTGCCGACACGAGCGCAGGAAGCTGCGCATGCGGCGGCGTCGCGCGGCGACGCAAGCTCACATTATAGCAAAACTGCCCGCATCTGCCCCGGTTAGCCCAGCTCGGCGATCTGCTCCGCCAGGCGCGCAAGCTTGTCGCTCAGCTCGGCGAGCTTGGCGCGGTCCTTCTCGATGATCTCGGGGGCCGCCTTCGCCAGGAAGCCCGGGTTCGAGAGCTTCTTCTCGAGCTTGGCCGCGTCCTTGGAGAGCTTGCCCTGCTCGCGCGTCATGCGGGCGCGCTCCGCCTCGAAGTCGACGTGGCCGGCGAGGCAGGTGTACACCTCGAGGCCCGCGCCGAGCGCCACGGAGGACTCCGCGGGCTTCGCCACGTCCTCGCCCACCTCGAGCGAGCTCACGTTCGCGAGCGAGGTCACGAGCGCCGCCTGCGCCTCGAGCAGCGCCGCGTCGTCCGCCGACGCCTTCACCGCCACGTCGAGCGCCACCTTCGGCGAGATCCCGTAGCGCGAGCGCGCCGAGCGGATGGAGCCCACCACCTCGCACACCATGGCGATGGCGCGCTCGGCCTGCGGGTCGCGGTAGCGCACGAGCTTCTCGGCGTCAGGCCACTCCGCGCCGATCAGAAGCTCGCCCTCGGCGCGTCCCGGCATTTGGCCGAACAGCTCCTCGGTCACGAACGGCATGATGGGGTGCAGAAGGCGCAGCACCTGGTCGAGCACGTAGACGAGGTTGCGCTGGCAGGCCAGGCGGTCGGCCGGGTCAGCCGACGCGCCGAGGCGCGCCTTCGAGAACTCGATGTACCAGTCGCAGAACTCGTTCCAGACGAAGCCGTAGAGGGCGCGCGTGAGCTCGCCGAACTCATACGCGTCGAACGCCGCGTCCACGTCGGCCACGAGCGCCGCCAGACGCGAGAAGATCCACTGGTCGGCGGGCGTGGCGAGCTCGGGCTCGCCCGGCTCAAAGCCGTCGAGGTGCATGAGCACGAAGCGCGCGGCGTTGCGGATCTTGTTCGCGAAGTTGCGCGAGCTCTCGATCTTCTGGTAGTCGAAGCGCATGGCCTGCGCGCCCGTGACCTGCAGAAGCAGCCCGAAGCGCATACCGTCGGCGCCGTAGTCCTCCATGAGCTTCACCGGGTCCACGCCGTTGCCGCGGCTCTTGCTCATGGGCTTGCCGTCGGCGCCCATGACCGTCGGGTGGATGATGACGTCCTTGAAGGGGATCTCGCCCGTGCAGTACATGGACGACATCACCATGCGCGCCACCCACAGGCCCATGATGTCGCGCGCGGTGGAGAGCACCTGCGTCGGGTAGTGCGCGGCCAGCTCGGGCGCGTCCATGCCCGCGTCGGCCCAGCCCTGCGTGGCGAAGGGCCACAGCTGGCTCGAGAACCACGTGTCGAGCACGTCCTCGTCCTGGCGAACCTCAGCACCGCACTCGGGGCAGGCGTCCACGCCGTCGACGCGCGCGTCCTGCCAGCCGCAGGCGTCGCAGTAGTACATGGGGATCTGGTGGCCCCACCACAGCTGGCGCGAGATGCACCAGTCCTTGAGGTTGGCCAGCCAGTCGAGGTAGACCTGCTTCCAGCGCTCGGGGTGGAACGTGACCTGGCCGTTCTCCACCACCTCGGCGGCGCGCCTCTTCAGGCCGTCAACGGCCACGAACCACTGCTCCGACAGCCACGGCTCGAGCGTGTTGTGGCAGCGGTAGCAGTGCATGACGGAGTGGTCGTGGTCCTCCACGTGGTCGAGCAGGCCGAGCTCGTCGAACGCGGCCACCACGGCCTCGCGCGCCTCGTCGCGGCTCATGCCGGAGAACTTCCCGAAGCCCTCCACCACGTGCGCCGTCTCGTCGAAGATGTTGATCTTGGGCAGGCCCGCGCGCTCGCCCATGGCGAAGTCGTTGGGGTCGTGCGCCGGCGTGACCTTCACGCAGCCCGTGCCGAAGGAGGCGTCCACGTAGAAGTCGGCGAACACGGGGATCTCGCGGTCCACGAGCGGCAGGCGCACCTTCGCGCCCGATGCCACGAGGCCCTTGTAGCGCTCGTCGGAGGGGTTCACCGCCACGCCCGTGTCGCCGAGCATGGTCTCGGGGCGCGTGGTGGCCACCACGATGTGCTCGACGCCGTCGACGGGCTCCACGAGCGGGTAGCGCAGATGCCACAGGTGCCCGGCCTCGTCCTCGTACTCGGCCTCGTCGTCGGCGATGGCCGTGGTGCAGTGCGGGCACCAGTTCACGATGCGCTTGCCGCGGTACACGATGCCGTCATGGTACCAGTCGCAGAACACCTGGCGCACGGCGCGCGAGAACTCAGGGCTCATGGTGAACTGCTCGTCGGCGTAGTCGCACGAGCATCCCATGGCGGCGATCTGGCTCACGATGCGCCCGCCGTAGTCGCGGCGCCACTCCTGGCACGCCTCGATGAACGCCTCGCGCCCGATCTCGCGGCGGTTGATGCCCTGCTCGGCGAGGTGCTTGTCCACCTTGGTCTGCGTGGCGATGCCCGCGTGGTCGGTGCCGAGGATCCAGCGCGTCTGGTAGCCGCGCATGCGCGCGCGGCGGATGCAGGCGTCCTGGATGGTGTCGTTGAGGGCATGGCCCATGTGCAGCACGCCCGTGACGTTCGGCGGCGGGATGACGATGGTGTACGAGTCGTCCTTGTGCGCGCCGAAGCCCGGCGTGCGCTGGAAGTACCCCGCGTCGCGCCACGCCTCGAACAGCGGCCGCTCGTGCGCCGCGAAATCGTAGTCGATCTTCTTCTCCTGCGTGTTGTCTGCCATGTGCCTTCTTCTCCGTGTCACTCTTGCCTACCATGCGCCGCGGTCAGGCGGCCGCCGGCGCCCTTGCGCGAACGCCGCTCCCCTACGCGCTCAGCGCGGCGAGCTCGTGCTCTTCGCCGACGTGCTCGATCACCGGCACCGTCTCGCCGGTGATGTCGCTCGCGCGCACCACGACGCGCGTGACGCCGACGTGCTCGGGCAGGTCGTACATCACGTCCATGAGCACGCGCTCGCAGATGGAGCGCAGGCCGCGCGCGCCCGTGCCGTGCTCGACGGCCTCGTGCGCGATGGCGCGCAGGGCCTCCGGCTCGAACAGGAGCATGCTCTCCTCGAACTCGAACATGCGCGTGTACTGCTTCACGAGCGCGTTCTTCGGCTCGACCAAGATGCGCACCAGGTCGTCCTCGGTCAGCTCCTCGAGGTTCGTGATGACCGGGATGCGGCCCACGAACTCGGGGATCATGCCGTACTTGTTGAGGTCCTCGGGCAGCACCTGCGCCAGAAGCTCGGCCTCGGCCTGCTTCTTCGACTCAGGCAGCTCGGCCACGAACCCCAGGCCCTTCTTGCCCACGCGCTGCGCGATGATGTCGGCCAGGCCCACGAACGCGCCGCCCAGGATGAACAGGATGTTCGTGGTGTCGATGTGGATGAGCTCCTGCTGGGGGTGCTTGCGCCCGCCCTGCGGCGGCACCGACGCCTCGCAGCCCTCCACGATCTTCAGCAGCGACTGCTGCACGCCCTCGCCCGACACGTCGCGCGTGATCGAGAGGTTCTCGGCCTTGCGCGCGATCTTGTCGATCTCGTCGATGTAGATGATGCCGATCTCGGCGCGCGGGACGTCGAAGTCAGCTGCCGTGATGAGCTTCAGCAGGATGTTCTCCACGTCCTCGCCCACGTACCCCGCCTCGGTGAGCGTGGTGGCGTCGGCGATGGCGAAGGGCACCTGCAGCGTGCGCGCGAGCGTCTGCGCGAGGAGCGTCTTGCCGCTTCCCGTGGGGCCTAGGAGCATGATGTTGCTCTTGGCCAGCTCCACGTCGCCCTCCTCGGCGACCGCGCCCATGGAGATGCGCTTGTAGTGGTTGTACACCGCCACGGACAGCGCGCGCTTGGCGGCCTCCTGCCCCACCACGTGCTCGCTCAGATGGGCGTAGAGCTCGTGCGGCGTGGGGAGGTCGCCTAGGAGCTCGGCCGGCGAGGGGTCGTCCTCGTCGTAGTAGGCCTCCTCGGGCACCTCCTGCGCGTGGCGGCTGTGGCGGCCGCGGCGGGCGGGCTCGGGCTCGGGAGCCGGCTCAGGCTCCTGCTGCATGAAGAAGCCCATGTCGCGCATCATGGCGTCGGCGCACACCGAGATGCACTCGTCGCAGATGTAGATGCCGTTGGGCCCCGAGATCATGGCGTTGACCTGGTTGGGGTTCTTGCCGCAGAACGCGCAGAAGATGGGGTTGCCTGACTCGTCGAGGGTCGGGTTGGAACGTTGCTGGTTCATGTGATCGGTTTCCGCTCGTTGACGTGGGCGTTAGGCGCCGTGGTGGGTGATGGTCTGGTCGACCAGGCCGTAGGCCTGCGCCTCTTCGGCGGTGAGCCAGTTGTCGCGCTCGCAGTCGACGTGCACCTGCTCCTGGGGCTTGCCGCAGTGCTTCGCGATGATGCCCTCGAGGCGGTCGCGCGTCTTCTTGATCTCGTCGGCCATGATCTGGATGTCGCTCTGCTGCGTGTGGCCGTCGCCGGTGCCGCCCATGGGCTGGTGCATCATGACCTGCGCGTTCGGCAGGATGAAGCGCTTCCCGGGCGCGCCGCCGGCGAGCAGCGGCACCGCCATGGAGGCCGCCATGCCCAGGCAGATGGTGGACACGTCGCACTTGACGAACTGCATGGTGTCGTAGATGGCCAGGCCCGCCGACACGCTGCCGCCCGGCGAGTTGATGTAGAGCGAGATGTCCTTCTCGGGGTCGGCGCTCTCGAGGTGCAGAAGCTGGGCTACCACCGAGTTGGCCACGTGGTCGTCGATGGGCTCGCCCAGAAAGATGATGCGGTCGTTGAGCAGGCGCGAGTAGATGTCGTAGCTGCGCTCGCCGCGCGGCGACTGCTCGATGACGTAGGGAATGAGCGCGTTGCTCACTCGTTCGATGCCCATGGTTCCTCACTTTCGTACGCTTTAGGCCCGCCCGCTGCTGCGCGCGACGCGCGCAGCGCGCATGGCTCGATGCACGATGGCGCGGAGCGGCGCAGGTCAGACGGCAGGCCCCTCAACAGTTCACCTGACATAGTGATGGAGCGGGCGCGCATGCGCAAGACGCGAACAGGAAACGAACACAGCAGAAGGCCGTCTAGGGCAGGTGAGCGCCCCAGGCGGCCTTCGTGGCATCAGGCGTCAGACGCAGGCGCGACGGCGCCGCGGCTACTCGGCGTCGGCAGCCTCGGCGGCCTCGGCAGGAGCGTCGGCGGCCTCCTCCTTCTTCGCCTTCTTCTTCGCGGCCTTCTTGGCCTTCTTCTCGGCCTGGGCCTGGGCGGCGTAGTCGACCTCGGTCACCTGCGCGGTGTCCATGACGTCGGCCATGGCCTTCGCGCGCACGATGCCCTCGCGGATGAGGTAGAGGCGGCCCGTCTCGCGCCACTCCTTCTCGACCTGCGCGGGGTTGTCGAGCCCGGCCTTCGCGAACTCGGCGGTGACGTCTGCGTCGGTGGCCTCGATGCCCTTGGCGCGCGCCCACGCGTCGAGCGCGAGCTGCTGCTTGGCCTCGTCAGCGGCCTGCAGCTTCACGTCGGCCTTGAACTGCTCGGCGTTCATGCCCTGCTGGGCCAGGTAGGCGTCGAAGCTCACGTTCTGGCGCTGCAGCTGGGTGAAGAAGTCCTGCAGCAGGTTGGCCTCGGCCTCCTCGGCCAGCGCCTCGGGCACCTCGCCCTCGAAGCGCTTGATGAGCTCGCTCACGCAGGCGCTCTCCTTCATGCGCGGCATGAGGTCGGCCTTCTGCGCCTCGATGGACTCGCTCACGCGCGCCTTGAGGTCGGCGGCGTCCTCGAAGCCCATGGTGTCGCGGGCCCACTCGTCAGTCAGCTCGGGGACGACCTTCTTCTTGACCACGTTCATGGTCACCTCGAAGCTCACCGTCTTGCCGGCCTGGGCGGACAGCAGAACCGACGCCTCGTCCTCGGCGACCTCGAGCGAGAACTCCTTGGACTGGCCCTTCTTCATGCCCATGATCTCGGCGTCGAACGCCTCGGAGAGCATGCCGGTGGCCGGGCCGTACAGGCGCGACTCCGTGCTGATGGCGGCGATGTCGGCGCCCTCGGCGTCGGTGGCCTTGATGGCCAGGTCGGCGTAGTTCTCGGGCTTCATCTTGGTGGCGGCGGAGGCGTCCTCGTAGGTGACGTAGTGCTCGCGCAGGGCGGTGACCTGCTCCTCGAGCTCGGCGTCGGACACGCCCGCCACGGGCAGCTCGATGGACACCGGCTCATAGGAGGTGAGCTCGACCTCGGGCTTCACCGACAGCGTGAAGTCGAAGGTGAAGGGCTTGCCCGCTTCCACCATGCCGGCGTCGCCGAACTCGGGCGAGCCGACCGGGAAGAGCTTCTCGGACTCGACGACCTGCGGGTACGCCTTGTTGATGACGTCCTCGGTCACCGTCGCCATGACGGCCTCGGCGCCGAGCGCGTTGTCGATGACCGGGCGCGGGGCGCGGCCCTTGCGGAAGCCCGGGAAGTTGTACTTCTGGGCGAAGTCTCGGTAGGTCTTCTTGACGGCCGCGTCAACGTCCTTGGCCTCGACGGTGACGGTCACCTTGATCTTGTTGTCCTCCAGGGCCTCTACTGTAATGTCCACGTATATCCTCCATCGTTTACCGTTTCTGGCGCGAATGAGCGCCATGCGCTTGCCGAGGCGCCTCGTACGCGCGCGCCGCGCATGCCAGGCGAGCGCTCGGAAGCACACCAGCTCGTGATTATCGCACATATGGCGGCTCGGTGCCATAACCTCGTCGCCCGCGTCCACAAGGTTTCTGCTATCATATACAGGCTGTCGGACGCGCAGAGGCGCTCCGGCGGCGCAGGCCGGGACGTTTCGCGCCTCGGTCCTCCGCGTCGGAGGCGCTCGCGCTCCGGGATTGCCGGAGGCGCTCGTGCCCCGGGATTGCGCGCCGTGCGGGCGTGGCGGAATTGGCAGACGCGCCAGATTTAGGTTCTGGTGGGGAAACCCGTGAAGGTTCAAGTCCTTTCGCCCGCACCATCCTTTTCTTCTTCGCAGCTGGCTTGGCCGCATTCGGCCCTCCGCAGCTGCCTGGCTGCGCCACGCTCCCCTTCTCCGCAGCTGACCGTCCACGCCGCACGCCCCTTCCGCAGCTGGCCGTCCACGCCGCACGCCCCTCCCGCAGCTGACCCGATTGAGGGCCTTCGCGCGCCTTCGCCCGCCTTTGTCGGCTTGCTGTATGTTCACACTTTCTCCATATGGTATGATACCCGCCATTGCACAAGCTGCGACGCGCCTGAGCGCGCCCTTTTCGCCAAGTCCGGCCCCCCGGTTTTGGCAAAGACGGCGCAGGCGCGCGCGAGGGAGAGAAGGGAGACGACGGTTATGGCCGTCAAAGACATAGCAAAGAAGTACAGCGAGGTCAGCCTGATCAAGCGCATCATCGTCGGCCTGGTCATCGGCGTGGTCCTCGCGCTGGCCGTTCCCCCCGCGATGGCGGGAGCCTCCGGCGCCGGCCTGGCCGCGCTGGAGGGCGTCGACACGTTCATCACGCTTCTCGGCACCCTGTTCGTGTCGGCCTTGAAGGCCGTGGCGCCGATCCTGGTGTTCTTCCTCGTCATCAGCGCGCTGGCCAACGCCAAGACGGCGGGCTCCATGAAGATGGTGCTGCTGCTCTACGTCGCCAGCACGCTCATCGCCGCCGTCGTGGCGGTCGTGGCCACCATGGTCTTCCCCATCGAGATCACGCTGGCAGTCGACCCGAACGTGGAGCAGTCCTCGCCTGACGACGTGGGCGTCGTGCTCACCACGCTGCTCACCAACGTGGTGGCCAACCCCGTCGACTCGCTGGCCAACGCCAACTTCCTCGGCATCCTCGCCTGGGCCGTCATGCTCGGCATCGCCCTGCGCGCCGCCAGCCAGAACGTGAAGGACGTGTTCTCGGCCGTGTCTGACGCGGTGTCGAAGGTGGTGCGCTGGGTGATCAACCTGGCCCCGTTCGGCATCCTCGGCCTCGTGTACACGAGCGTGTCCACCAACGGCCTGGACATCTTCGTCGAGTACGGCCAGCTCATCCTGCTGCTCGTGGGCTGCATGCTCTTCATCGCGCTGGTCACGAACCCGCTCCTGGTGTTCTCCTGCACGAGGAAGAACCCCTACCCGCTCGTGCTGCGCTGCCTGAAGGACTCCGGCATCACGGCGTTCTTCACCCGCAGCTCCGCCGCGAACATCCCGGTGAACATGGAGCTGTGCCGCAAGCTGGGGCTCGACAAGGACAACTACTCCGTCTCCATCCCGCTCGGCGCCACCATCAACATGGCGGGCGCGGCGGTCACCATCACCGTGATGTCCATGGTCGCGGCGCATACGCTCGGCATCGCCGTCCACCCGGTGACCGGCGTCATCCTCTCCGTGCTCGCCGCCGTGAGCGCGTGCGGCGCGTCGGGCGTCGCGGGCGGGTCGCTGCTGCTCATCCCGCTGGCTTGCTCCCTGCTCGGCGTCGACCCCGACGTGTCCATGCAGGTGGTCGCCATCGGCTTCATCATCGGCGTGATCCAAGACTCCTGCGAGACGGCGCTGAACTCCTCGTCTGACGTGCTGTTCACCGCCACGGCCGAGTACCGCGACCAGCTGCGCGCCGGCAACGAGGTGCACCTCGGCAAAGACGCCCCCGAAGCCGCGCAGGCCGCGTAGAAAGAACGGGGTTCGGGAAGGGGCTGCAGCAGAAGGCAGCAGAAGCCCTGTGCAGCCGTTTCGAGCCGCTGCACATTGGAATGAAACGCAAGAGGCCCGCCGCATGTTGTGGCGGGCCTCTTGCATGTTGTGGCGGGCCTCTTGTTGAGGGGGCTTCTGCTACTGCCCCCTCCCATCACGCGGCAGGACGATGCAGTCGTAGCGGACGGTCTTGCCGGTGATCGCGTAGGCGGGCTTGACGCCGGCCAGATGGGGGCCGCGCACGGGGCGCTTCACGATGACCTTGCGCGGGCGCGCGGCGATGGCGGCATGCAGGAGCGCCTCCTCCACGTCGCACGGGCACTCGAGGTGCTGGAAGAGCTGCATCTTCTTCTTGCTCGCCGCGCTCTTGCGCCGCGCGGGGAACATGGGGTCGAGCAGGATGAGGTCAGGCGGCGCGTCCAGGCGCGGCAGCACCTCGAGGCTGTCGCCCTCGACGAGCTCCATGCGCGCGATGGCGGGCGCGAGCCGCGGGTTCTCCTGCCCGCGGCGCAGCGCGTCGCGCAAGAGGGCCGCCACCTGGGGGTTGCGCTCGACGAGGCGCACCGAGAAGCCCGCGGCGGCGAGCAGGAGCGCGTCCTCGCCGAGGCCCGCCGTGGCGTCGACGGCCACGGGATCGGGCCCGAGGCTTCGGGGCTTCGCCGCCTTGACGAGCAGCTCGCGCCCCAGGTTCGCGGGGCGGATGCGGTTGAGCAGGCGCGTGAAGTCGCCGCGCAGCACCAGGTCGCCCTCGACGAGGGAGAGCCCCCGCTCGTCTTCGACCAGCTTCGCGTTGCCCTCGACCAGCTCCAAATCGCTCACCTGCCCTTCCCTGCTCACAGCGGCGCGCGCCGCCCTCGCGACAGCGCCGCCCTCGCGACAGTGCGCCACCTGCGCTTTGGCGCGACGGCCGCCGCCCGCCAAAGCCGGACGCGCAGCGTCGCGCCCCTACTTCACCAGCTTGGAGTCCTCGACCTTCTCAATATACCACCCCATGAACGCCGCGAGCGGCTTGCGCAGCACGAGCCCGATGAACGCCGCGGGCACGAGGAACAGCATGAGCTCGCCGAGCTGCACCCAGTAGTCGTTGCCGTAGGTGCCGAACATCGCCGCGCGCATGGCGCCCACCACGTGCGTCGCCGGGAGGAACCCGCTCAGCGCCTGCACGAACCCGGGCAGGATCTGCAGCGGGAACGACCCGCCGCAGCCCGTCACCTGGATGATGAGCAGCAGCACCGCCATGGCCTTGCCGAGGTTGGCGAACGCCGACACGAGCGCGTAGACGATCGCGGTGAACACGAGCCCCGCCACCCAGAAGCACAGCAGGTAGAGCCACGGATGCGCCACCTGCACCTGCAGGAAGAACAGGTTGCCCAAGCCCAGAAGCGTGCTCTGCAGAAGCGAGATGAACGCCATCACGCCGAAGCGGCCCAAGAGCAGCTCGCGCGGCTTCGGGTTTGCGAGGTTGGCCTGCGCGCGCGGCGACACCGTGGGCTTCACCACCACGAGGATGAGCAGCGCGCCGATGAACAGGGCCAACGTGGCGTAGAGCGGCGACATGGCCGAGCCGAAGTTCTCGGAGGGGAACACGGCCACGCGCTCGACGCCCACCGGCGCCGCGAGCGCCCGGGAGAGTCCCTGCACGTCGGAGCCGAGGACCGCGCGCAGCGCCTCGACGTCGCCCGACGCCAGCGCCGCGTCGATGGCGTCGGCCATGCCGCGCAGCCTGCCCGCCAGATCGCCGAGGTCCGCCGCGGTGGCATCGAGCTTGCCCGCGCCGTCGCTGATCGCATCCGCCACCGACCCGGCCGAGCCCGCCAGGCTCGCGTCGATGGCGTCGAGCCTGCCCTTGCCGTCCTCCACGTACCCCGAAAACGCCGTCGCGTCGGCGGCCAGGTCGTCTAGGACGGGGATGAGCTTGTCGTCGAAGGCGCGCTTCACGTCGGCGACCTTCTGCTCGGCAGACGCCGCGAGCGCCTTCACCTCGTCGCGCTCGGCCTGCACGTCGGCGTTGCCCGCCTCGAGCTTGTCCGCCGCGCTCGCGAGGCGCGCGCTCATGTCCTCGAGCAGCTCGGCCGTCGCGCGCGTCATGGCGGCGAGCCCCTGAAGCGCGCTCGCCTGGTCGGCGGGCACCACGCCGACGAGCGCCTCGAGCTCCGAAGCCGCCTTCCGGTAGAGCGCCGCCTGGTCGGCCACGGCGCCCGCCTGGGCGCGCAGGCGCTCGGCACCTGCGGCCGACTCGCTCGCCGCCGCGTCGAACAGCGCGTCTATCTGCGCCGACACCTCGCCGAAGCTCGACGCGGACGCGTCGAGCGCGTCCGAGAGCCGCTTCACCGACGCCTTGAGCGCCTCGACGAGGCTCGTCACCGACGCCGTGTCCTGCGGCAGCGACGCGGCCATGCCCTCGGCCTCGGCGCGCGCGGACGCCACCAGGTCAGACGAGCTCTGCACGAGCTCGCCCGACGTCGACGCCAGCTTCCCGTAGAGCAGCAGCACGCGCGCGGCCTCGTCCATCTGCGAGGCCATCGCGCGCATGTGACCCGAGAGCTCGCCGATGCGCCCGCCGAGGTCGGCGTCGTCCGCGTAGGCGGCGAACGCCTCGGCGATGCCGAGCGCAAGCTCGGAGAGCGTCTCGGCGAACACTTCGTTCACCTGGTATGACACCGAGTCGGCTCCCTTGTCGGTGACCTTCGGCGCAATGGCGTTCTTCTTCTCGTTGGCGTAGTAGACGATCTTGGCGTGCTGCGCGTCGGCCGCGTAGAACGTGAGCATGTCGCGGCTGAAGCTCGCGGGGATGACCACGGCCGCGTAGTAGCGGCCCGACCGCGCGCCGTCGACGGCGTCGGCCTCCGAGGTGAAGACCCAGTCGATCTCGTCGTTGGCGCGCAGCGCGCTCACCACCTGCTCGCCCACGTTCACGCGCAAAGGCACCAGGTCGCTCTCGTAGCCCTCGTCGACGTTGGCCACGGCCACCTTGAGGTTGCCCGTGTTGCCGAACACGTCCCAGCACGCGATCACGTTGTACCAGGTGAAGATCGACGGCATGACCACGAGCCCCACCACGATGATGATGCTCACCACGTTCGCGAACAGCCGCTTCATATCGCTTCTGAACAGCGTCCAGACGTTACGCACGCCCCTCACCGCCCTTCGCCCCCGCGGCGTCCGCGCCTGCGCCTTCGCCTGGCTCCGCCGCCGCATCCGCTGGCGCGGCCTGCACAACGCTCGCCGCGTCCGCTGACGCATCCCGCACGACGCCCGCGGCGTCCGCGTCTGCTTCCTCCCCCGGGCGCTGCATGCGGTTGCGCGACGAGTAGAGCCCGAGCAGGCTCTCCTCGCTCATGTCCTCGAGGCTCATCTGCCGCTCGAAGCTGTAGCGCATGCTCTCCACCACCACCAGGAACACGAGCAGCGCCGCCAGCGACACGAGGCACGCCGTGAGCAGCACCACCTTCTCCGTCGGCGTGAGCGCGAACACGAGCATGAGCGTCACCGGGATGGCGACGCCCGCCGCCACCGAACCGCGGGTGAGGCGCGGGTACCAGCGCATGAAGCTCGCGTAGCGCCGCGTGATCTCGCGGCGGTACTCCTCCTTGTCAGACAGCGCGCGGACGAGCTGCGAGAAGCGGTAGGGGCGCACGGGGACCTCCACGTCCTCGCCGTTGAAGATGCCGCTCTGCCTGACCTGGCGCGCCACCATGTGGTTCACGTTCGCCAGAAGCGGGCGGAACACGAGCCCGAGCGCCATGAACGCCGCGAAGTAGAGCAGGAGCATGCCCACGTCATGCGCGTACTGGCCGCCGTAGAAGCCGCAGATGGACTCGCGCATGGCGCCGATGCCGTAGGTGAAGGGGAGCAGCGGGTAGACGGCCTGGAAGAAGGCCGAGGTCATCTCGACGGGGTACAGGCCCGTCGCGCCCGGGATCTGGGCGAACACCAAGACGATGCAGATGCCCTTGCCGATGTGCTGCAGGGTGACCGACAGCGCGTAGATGATGCTCAGGTACGCGAGCGACGCCACCGCCGCCGCCAGGAAGAGCGCCGGCGGGCTTTCCGCCTGGACGCCGAGCGCCAGCACGCCCGCGCAGCAGATGACCGCCTGCAGCATGGCAAGCACGGCGAACAGCGCGAAGCGGCTCAGGTAGCGCTGCGCGAGGGTGAAGTTGCGGATGCCCTCGGAGTCGACCTCCTGCCGCATGATGACCAGCAGCATGAACGCGCCGATCCAGAACGTCAAGTTCATGAACAGGGGCGCCATGGCCGAGCCGTAGGCGTTGAGCGGGTAGAGCTGCACGGTCTCCACCTCGGTCGGCGCGCCCATGAAGCTGGCGATCTTGCCCGCGTCGAGACCGTCCTCGCCGAGGATCTCGCTGAGCGCGTCGGCGCTGCCGAGCGCCGTCACGTCGGTGCGCACGAGGCCGAGCCCCGCCTCGAGGTCCCCGAGCAGGCCGTCGGTGGCGCCCACGGCCTCGCGCGCGCTCTCAAGCGTGGACGTGAGCTGGCCGAGCACAAGCCCGATCTGGTCTGTGACCACCCGCTCGCCTGAGAGCGCTCCCTCCAGCGAGGCCGTCGCGGCGGCGAGGCGCGAAAGGCCCGCGCTGACCTGGGGGATGGTCGAGGTGAAGAGCGCGTTCGCGTACGCGTCGGCGCTGGCCACGGCGTCCTGCACGGCCGCGTCGAAGGATGCTGCCGCGTCCGCGACGGCCTGGGAGGCGCCCTCGGCGTCAGCGCTCAGCGCCTCGAGGTCAGCCACGAGCGCGCGGGCGCGGGCGTTGTCCTCGTCGAGGCGGTCAGCCAAGGACGTGAGCGCGGCCTTCCCTTCGGCGTCCTTGCCGTCATCGGGCAGCGCGTCGGCAAGCGCGCGCACGTGGCGGGCGAGCGCCTCGCCCTCGCCCACCACCGCGTTCGCCTGCGCAAGCGCCACGCCCACGCTCGCCGACGCGCCCTCCGCGCTGCTGGTCATGTCCCCCATCGCCTTGCTCGCCTGCGCCGACAGGCTCGACATCGCCGCAAGGCCCTCGCCCACCGCGGGCAGCGCGTCGGCCGAGAAGCCCGAGAGCGCGTCCTGCATCTGCGCAGCCTGGGCCGACATCCGAGCGAGCGCCGTGGCGGCCAGGTCCATCTCGGCGCGCACGTCGGCGAGCACGCCGCGCGCGTCCTCCGCCCGCGCGAGCGCGGCGTCGGTGGCGCCTGACACCCCGGCAAGCGTCTCGCGCGCCCCGCCGATCACCGAAACGGCCTCGCCGAGCTTGCCGAGCGCCTGCGCGCGCGACTCGTCAACCGCCGCGCGCGACTCGCCGGCCGCGGCGTCAAGCGCCTCGACTGCCGCGTCGGTCACGGTCGAGACGAACGCGGAGTTGATGGTCTCGTCAAGCGTGGTGGCGCCCGTGTCGGTGATCTTGGGCGCCACGGGCCCGAGCTTCTCGTTCACGTAGTAGAGGAGGTTCGGCTGGGTGAAGTCCCCCGTGGTGAGGGTGAGCAGGTTGGCGGTGAAGTCCTCGGGGATCACGAACACCGCGTAGCTCGCCCCCGACTCAAGCTCCGCCATCGCCGTGTCGCGGTCGACGAACGCCCAGTCCAGCTGGTCGTTCTCGCGCAGCTTCTCGACGATCATGTCGCCGACGCGCACTTGCCCGGTCAGCTCGCTCGAGCCTCCGGCGTCCTCGTTCACCACGTCGACGCGCAGCTGGCTCGTGTTGTCGTAGGGGTTCCAGAAGCCGACGACGTTGTACCACGTGTACACCGACGGCAAGACGAGGAGGGCCATCACCACCACGAGGGCCGCCGGCGCTTTGACCAGGCGCACGATGTCGCGCCCGAGCACTCGCAACACGTTCCCCATGCGCAACGGTCCTTTCTCCCCAACTGTTGAATTACTTATCGCGCTATTGTATGCCATTTCGGGTTGACGCGTCACGTTCGTTATCGTTTCGTGCGCTTTGGCCACATACGCGCGCAGCCGTTCGCGCCATCGCGCCTTTGGCCGCATACGTGCGCAGCCGTTCGCGCCATCGCACCTTTGGTCACATGCGTGCGCATCCGTTTGCGCCATCGCGCTTTTGGCCTCATGCGTGCGCAGCTTCCCCGCATCTTCGGCTTCGCGAGCCCCTAGCACCGACAAAGCCCTCTTTTCATCCATGGCTCTGGGAAGCTGGATGGAAAACGCCCGTTATCGGCGATTCGAGCCCCGAAATTCACCGACAACGGCGCTTCTGCATCCACTTTTCCCGAGAAATCGCCGATAACGGGCATGTTTCATCCAGAATCACCTGAGGGGTGGATGGGAAAGCGCCGTTGTCGGCGGATTGCCACCAGGGGCGGGAACTTGGGAGGGCCTCAACCGGAACTTGCACTCGACAGCAAGAAATCAGCGCCCGAAAACGGGCGCTGACCTGGAGTTTTATGGCTCCCCGGGTAGGATTCGAACCTACAACCCTCCGGTTAACAGCCGGATGCTCTGCCGTTGAGCTACCGAGGAATGTAGCTGCTGGAACGCTCATGTCCCAACGCGCAAGAAAGAATTATACCGAAACGCGCGCGCTGCGCAAGACCCTATTTTCCCCTTTCGGTGAAAAAATCTCCATGTCGAAAGGCCGCGCGAAGCTTCGCCCGAGCTTCTCATGCCCAGCACGCACAGGCGCTGCGATCACTTCGAGGAGCTGCCTGCAGGACTTCACAGCGAATCTCGCAGAAACCCTGCAGGCAAAGGCGCGCTTAGGCGCGGCGCACCAGGTAGCACTGGTGGATGCGCGGGTTGCGCTCGAAGTCGTGCGGTATGGTGTCGGCCGTCATGTCCTCGATCTCGACGCCGTAGCGCTCGAGCTGCTCGCGATCGGGCTTGAAGGTGCGCAGGTTGCACGAGAACACCGCGGCGCCCCCGCGTGCGAGCAGGCGCGACACGCCGATGAGCAGCTCCACGTGGTCGCGCTGCACGTCCCACGTGCGCTTCCCCATGGCCTTCGAGTTCGAGAACGTGGGCGGGTCCACGAAGATGAGGTCGAACTCCTCGCGCGCCCGCCGCGCCGCGTGGATCCACTCCATCACGTCGGCGCGCACGAAGGCGTGCTCGCGCCCCGAGAACCCGTTGAGCTCCATGTTGCGGCGCGCCCAGTCGAGGTAGGTCTGCGAGAGGTCCACCGTGGTCGTCTCAGCCGCGCCGCCCGCCGCCGCGTGCACCGTCGCCGTGCCCGTGTAGGCGAACAGGTTCAAGAAGCGCGCGCCGCGGGCCTCCTCGCCCACCATGCCGCGCGTGACGCGGTGGTCGAGGAAGATCCCCGTGTCAAGGTATCCCCCCAGGTCGATCTCAAGCGTGAGGCCCGCCTCCTCGGTGTAGGCCACGTACGAGCGGCGATGCGCGCCCTGGTACTGCGAGCCGCCCTTCGAGCGCGTGCGCACCTTCGAGAACACGTGGTCGGGGCGCACGTCGAGCACCACCGGCACCACGGCGAGCACGTCGTCGAAGCGGCGGCGGGCCACCTCGGCGTCAACCGAGGAGGGCGCCTGGTACTCTGCCACGTGCACGTAGGTCTTGCCCGCCGAGGCGCCCGCGCCCTCGTACACGTCGATGGCCGCGTTGTAGTCGGGCAGGTCGGCGTCATAGAGGCGGTAGCACGAGATCCCCTCGCGTCGCGCCCACTTGCGCCGCTCGCGCGCCACCTTGCGCAGGCGGGCGGCGAACTGGGCGGCCTGCTCGTCGTTCACCTCCACCACGTGGTCGGCCCCGCCGTGGGCGTCGGGCAGCGTGATGCTCGCGAGCGCGCGCGGCGGCTGGTCGAACACCTCGAGCGTGCCCTCGATGCGCCCCGCACCCGTGACCTGGGCGCACGTCGGCTCCACGCCGAAGCGTCCCGCGAAGCCGCGCGTGCCCACCGCAGCGAACACCGAGCCTGCCGGCGCCCCCTTGGCAGCCGCCATGAAGGCCGCCTCCTCCGCGACGGCGCGGGCGTCGCCCTCGTCGCGGTCGATCGGCGCGGCGTTCACCACGAGCAGCGCCGGGGCGGCAGGCGCCGACGTCCCTTCGGCAGCCCCGTCAGGCAGCGCCACATCGGTCCCCTTGCCGCCTACCACGTCCGCGCGGCAGCGGCTCACCACGTCCGCGAGGCGGCGCTCCACCGCAGCCGCGTCGTCGAGCGAGGCGGCCTCCACGCTCGCCACGGCGCGCAGCCCCGCGTTGCGCAGGTGGGCGCGCGCCCTCGAGATAGCCGGCGAGGACGTCGAGAGCCCCACCACGCGCACGTGCGCGGGGTCGGGGATGCCGAGCGGGCCCTCGGAGCTCGAGTTGGCCAGCAGCCGCTCCAGGCCGCGCTCGAGGCGCTCGTCAGCGCGCGCGAGCTCGTCGTTCCACGCGTCGTCGTCATGCCGCGCCCAGCCGTAGAAGCCCCAGCGCTCGCGCAGGAGCCCCGGCGCCGCGTCGGCGGCCATGCCCGCCGCCTCGCACACCGCGAACCCCGCGTCGCACGCCGGGTCGAGCACGCCCCAGCCCTCCGCGAGGCGCGCGGGCGCGCCCGCCGCCACGAGCATCCCCGCCGCACGCGCGCAGGCGAGCGGCGCATCCTCCCCGTCGCGCCCGTCGAAGTACGTGCGGTGGTAGAGCGACTCGCCCGCCAGGTCGACCGAGATCGTGGCGCGGCGGTCGCGCACGCGCACGTCCACGAGCAGGTCGGCATCATGCGGGCTCACGTTCGGCCGCTCGCCGGTCCGCGCGCGCAGGCGGTCGCACAGGGCGTCCTTCACCTTGAGCGCCGTGAACTGGGTGTTGCGCAGCTCGGCGTTCGTGCCGAAGGCGCGCACGGCCACGCTCGCGCCCGGCGCCAGCACGTCCTCCCACGGCAGGTCGTAGACACCCGCATACAGAAGCTCGGCGTCGCCCGCGTTCACGCGGCCCACCACCGCCGTCACGCGCGAGGCCACGCGCGACCACAGGCACACGCGCTCGGCGTCGATCGGGCGCCCGAGGAAGGCCGCGCCGCCCTTGAGCGGGCGGATGCTGCGCACGCGCAGCGCTCTCAGCTCGCAGGCCAAGGCCGCCTCGAAGCCCGCCAGGCAGCTGGCGAAGAACTCGATTTTGTTGTCGCGATCGCGGACCGTCATGCGTCTCCCCACCTCGTGTCGTATGCCTTGCAGCGACCCCCCGCGAGGAGGGGTTGCAAAGCCGCCCTCACAGGCAAGGACCCCGCCCCTGCCGCCCAGCTCGCGGGTCTCCCCGTCGGGCAGCGAGGACGAGGTCCTTGCCTTGCCGAAGCGCCAAAAGCCGTTCTCGGCTGATTCTGGCGCGCTAGTCCTCCAGATAGTCCTTCAGCTTCGAAGAGCGCGAGGGATGGCGCAGCTTCGCGAGCGTCTTGCTCTCGATCTGACGGATGCGCTCGCGCGTCACGCCGAACTCGCGCCCGACTTCCTCGAGCGTGCGCGGATGCCCGTCCTCGAGCCCGAAGCGCAGGGAGATCACCTTGCGCTCGCGCTCGGCCAAGCCGTCGAGCACCTTGCCGAGCTGCTCCTGAAGCATGGAGAAGGACGCGGCGTCAGGCGGCACCACGGCGGCGTCGTCCTCGATGAAGTCGCCGAGCTGGGAGTCCTCCTCCTCGCCGATGGGCGTCTCCAGGCTGACGGGCTCCTGCGAGATCTTCTGGATCTCGCGCACGCGCTCGGCGGGAAGCCCCATCTCCTTGCCGATCTCCTCGGGGGTTGGCTCGCGCCCGAGCTCCTGCAGGAGCTGGCGCTGGATGCGCACGAGCTTGTTGATCGTCTCGACCATGTGCACGGGGATGCGGATGGTGCGCGCCTGGTCGGCGATGGCGCGCGTGATGGCCTGGCGGATCCACCACGTGGCGTACGTGGAGAACTTGAAGCCCTTCGTGTAGTCGAACTTCTCGACCGCGCGGATGAGGCCCAGGTTGCCCTCCTGGATCAGGTCCAGGAACAGCATGCCGCGGCCCACGTAGCGCTTGGCGATGGAGACCACCAGGCGCAGGTTCGCCTCGATGAGCTGCTGCTTCGCGTCAAGGCCCACCTGCTCGATGCGCGAGAGGCGGCGCTTCTCGCGGCGGTCGAGCTCGACGCCCTCGTCCTCGGCGCGCTCAAGCTCCTCGGTGGCGGCCACGCCGGCCTCGATCTTCATGGCAAGGTCGATCTCCTCGGCCGCGGTGAGCAGCGGGACCTTGCCGATCTCCTTCAGGTACATGCGCACCGGGTCGCCCGTGAGCATGGTGACGTTGGCATCGGCCGTGCGCTTGCGCACCCTCGACTTCGCGCGCGCGCTCACCTTCGGCAGCGCCGGCGCGTCCATGGTGGCCTTGAGCTCCTCCTCGGGAATGCCCTCGAGCAGGTCCTCCTCAGATTCAACTCCCACTTCGAGCTTGTCGTCGGCAAGGCTGTCGGCATGGCTCTCGATCGCCTCGGTTGCGGGAGGCTCGATGTCCGCAACGTCCTCGTCCTCGATGACTTCCTCGACGACGTCTTCGGCGACCTTGGTTTCTTGCGTAGATTTCTTCGATGAGGCCTTTGCCACGCGATCTTCCTTTCTATGAAGGGCGCCCTATGGGCATAGCTTCGCCATTATGGGCGCAAAGATTCAGCAAATTAGGATACACCTCCCAGCGCCCAAGTTCAAGGCCCATCCCGCGTGCGGTAAGAAACAGACGCCGTCCAAGCATCCAGATGCTCAGCCAGATCGACCGCTTCGCGGTATAATGCTCGCTAGGTTTCCACGTCATGCCAGAGCGAAGCCGAAGGGAGGCGATATCCGTGCTCGACGAGGTGCTCTTCATGCAAGCTCGCCTTTTCCGCATGTTCCGCGAGCAATGCCAGCTATCGCCCTCGCAAGCGAACGAGATCTTTGAGCAGCAGGGCATCTGGCGCTTCATAGAGGAATGCTACGATTACCTCCACCTCGAAGGTGACGAGGCCGTGCTCTCCGACATCTTCCGCAAGCTCTCCGCGCAAGGAGTGGCGCTATGAGGCTCTCAGACGGCATGATCCTCTACCACGGAAGCTACGCGCCCGTGCGTCACGTTGATCTCTCAAGATGCGCGACCGGCAAGGACTTCGGCCGCGGCTTTTACCTGACCTCAGACGAGCTGCAAGCCCGTCGGTTCATTCGGACCTCGCTGCGAAAGGCGCAAGGGCTGGGCACGGCGCCGCGCGAGCAAGGCTTCGGGTTCGTGTCCTCCTTTCAATTCAAGAAACCTGACAGCCCCTTATTCGTACGCCAGTTCCCCGAAGCTGATGCCTCATGGCTTTGGTTCGTCGCTTCTAACAGGCGGGCAGCCCTCGCCGAAGCGCTTGCTGGCAAGCTGGACCCCTCGCTCGACAGCGCAGACGTGATCATCGGCAAAGTCGCGAACGACGCCACCAATCCCGTAATCACCACGTACCTGAACGGCCTATACGGTCCGATCGACGAACCCGGCTCATCCGAGATCGCCATCAAGCTCCTGCTCCCGAGCCAACTCAAAGACCAGTACTGCTTCCGCACGGAGCGTGCCGTCAAATGCCTTGAGCCCCTTGAGGTGACCCGCTTTGAAGCCTGACATCATGGCGCAGTGCGCCGACCTCATCTTCGCAGATGCCGTGCAAGACCTCGCCCGAGGCACGGGCAAGCCCCTTGAGGAGGTGCGAGCCGCCGCCCTTCTATCCCCCGCCTACGAAGTGCTCTACGACTTTGACACAGGTCTCTGGCAGGAGGGCCCCGACTTCTTCGCATCGCTGATCGACCTCGATGCGTAGGATCCGAGCCAAAAGGTCTCTTCGGCACCCTTTCGAAGGATCCAGCTCTGGGCGTAGCGTGTTCGCGCGGTCATCTCACTTGCGACTAGGTCCTTCGGCTCCGCGCCCTGCGGACGCTCCGCTCAAGATGGCAGAGGATGGCCCCTGGAAGACCGGAGCGAGAGAGACGCACCCGAGCCTTTCGGCTGCCTGGCAACGCGGCGCAGCGGGCAACAGGGGACCGCGTGCAGAATTTCGGCGTGATTTTGGCAGAAATCTTCAGATGTTTGTCTCCTTCGTGTCCTCAAACGGGCCTTTGCAGCGACAGTGCATCCTTCATCAAAACTCGACCTGGGGTTTTGTCGGCCCCAGAGCGCATGAGCCGATAAAATGGCAGTTGCTGGGAGCTTGAGAGGGCAAACATCTGAAGATTTCTGGCAAAACGACCCGTGAAAAATGCAAGGAGCTTCCTATGAGCAAGAAAAGGCAGATGACCCCCTCGCAGAAGGCGGCGGCGCGCTGGGACGAGGACGAGCGCCCCGCGTCGGGAAGCTCGAAGAGGGCGAAAGGCGCCCAGCCCACGCCGTCTGACAACGCCTCGCCGTTCAGCCTGCAGAACGTGGTGATCCCGCTCATCCTCATGGGCGCCGCCACCGCCTTCGGATTCCTCATGCTGGGGAGGCAAGGCTTGCTCTAGCGAGGCGCGGGGACGCAGGAGACGCGTCATGCGAGCCGGCCGTGCGACCCAGAGCGCCCAAGAAAGACGTCCGCACTCCTTCCCGCCCGGCTTGCCGTTGGGCTATCGGATCAGGCGGTAGTAGATCGTCGTCGCGAATGCGATGAGCGCGCAGGCCACGTACATCGCCTCGTAGCCGCAGCCTAACACCAGAAACCCCAGGACGAACGGCCCGAGCCCGCACCCTGCGTCGCACAGGATGAAGAACGTGGACACCGTGAGCGAGGTGCTCGAGCTCGTCGAGATCTTCACGGCGGCAGCCTGCCCTACGGACATGCACGTTCCGAATCCGGTGGCCATGAACACGCCGCACGCCAAAAGCGAGAGGGGGTCTCGCGCAAACGCAACCAAGATCAAGCCGGCCCCCATCGAGGCGATCGACGGATAGAGGATGACATCTTCCCCGTACCGGTCCATCAGCTTGCCCGTCACCGGCCGGATCAGCAGCAGCACCGCCGCATAGACCAAAAACACGAACGGAGCGAAGAGCCCCAAGCCAAGCTCATCGGCATAGCTTTCAACGAACGCATTTATCGATGAGTACGCGAACGCGATGAGAAACATGAAGAACGAGAACTTCACCGTGGAGGAGTCTACGATCGGAGCCTTCCTTGCGCGGATCGAAGCGATCGACCTCCCCTTTGCAGCCGCCGGCTCGCGATACGTCCGCAGCAGAACCAGCGAGAGCGCCGACAGCACGAGGCAGATCGAGAAGAGGACGCTGTAGTCTATTCCAACTACGATCAAGACCGACATCAGGGGGCCTATGCCGATCCCCAGCGTATTCGACAGCATGAAGTAGCCTGTGCCCTCACCGAGGCGCCCGGCAGGAAGCCCGTCTATCGCCAGCGCAGGCACGACCGTGTTGGCAACCCCGAAAGCCACGCCATGCAAGAGACGCACGGCCAGAAGGAACGATATCCCCACGAACTCCATGAAGTAGAGGGCCACCGCCACGGTCTGCAACGCGAGAAAAGCCAAGCCGATCTGCCTCAGCGAGAACCTGCATTCCAATCGAACGCACACCACGCGCCCCGCTATGCCCCCGACGAGGAAGACAGATGCGGTGAGGCCGGCAAGCGCGGGGTCCACGCCGTACAGGGTTGCTGCGTGAAGGGCCATGGTCGTCATGAGGAGGAAGTAGATGACCACGAGAGACAGGTTGCATGCAAACAGTCTGACGAAGCCGGACGTGAAGATGGAGCTGCTCTTTACGCGCCCGTTTGCGTACCCGTTTGCGTGCCCGTCCATGTGCTTTCCCCTTCAGAAGAGGCTTGACCCAAGCTGCGAGGAGCGCCGAGAGCAACCGGGCGCATTCTCGCTCGTTTTGCACAGCCTAGCAAACCGGAGGCGGCGAAGCGAAAAGTCTGGACGATAGGCGCCCTATCGTCCAGCGAGTTTTTCGAGCGCAGGCGATCTGATCCGTCCTCATGAGCTCGTGCGATATAGCGAATCCCTGATCAGCTCGATGTATGCCTCGTAGACGTCGTGGAAGTGGCTGTAGAACGTCGACCTGCTGACGGACGCAGCCTTTGCGACCTCGTTGACTGACACCTGGTCGAGTGGCTTTTCCGCGAGCACGCTGCCCAGGGCAAGCTTGATCGACGTCTTGGTGTCAGCGTCTTCATTGACCGCAGCCCTGCCCTCCCCGCCCGGTTCCTGCGCGGCGAAGAGGCGAAGCCCCGAGATCGCGCTGAACGCCCTGAGGACTTCCATCTCGTCCCTTTCCTGCGGCTGCTCGAACCACCATCGTATGGTTCGCGCGAAAGAGCCTGCGAGGTGCTGGGCGTAGAGGGAGTCTATCCTGCTCGGAAGCGCCCTCATACCGCGGCTTATGCGACAGGCGAAGAAAACGCCCGATTCCCTCTCGAAGGCATCCCAGAAAGCGCGATCCGACCCCTTCGCCCGCTCGAGGATGATGGCGCGCGACTCGTTCAAGTTGCGAATCACTTGGAGAAGGCGCGTGGCAAAGTCGGTCGTCGCGATGGGCTTTCCATCGGCTCCCCTTGGCCGAAACAGGTCCTTGCAAAGGTCCTGCAACTGGGCTGAGCGATCATTCGAAGGCATTCTCGTCCTTTGCTCGCGTTTCAAAGAGGAATCGTTGGCGATTTCCCCCTCGTCATCCATTCTACTCTTGCCTGACGACGGCGGAAGCGTCAAGCGGGGCGAGCCTTTGCCCTGCCCTCAGAGCAGGTCGTGGCAGTCGACGTCGACCGCCACGTTCACCTCGCGGTCGGCCTTGCGGGCGCGGAACAGGCGCGTGAGCACGGAGGCGAGGTCGTCCTCGCGCGGGCACTTCACCACCACGTGCCAGCGGTAGGTGCCGCGCAGCTTCGACAGCACGCAGGGGCTGGCGGGCAGCACCTGCCAGCGCTCCCCCGCCACGTTGAACACGAGCTTCGCCAGCTCGGCGTGCAGCTCCTCGGCCACGCGCCTGACCGCGGCCTCGTCTTTGCCCCACATGAGCACGTTGGCCATGCGCACGTAGGGCGGGTACCCCAGCACGCGCCGCTTCGGCAGCTCGGCGCGCAGGAAGAGCGCGCGGTCGTACGTGGCCGCGGCGCGGATGGCGACCGAGGACGCCTCGTAGGTCTGCACGAGCACGCGCCCGGGCAGATCCGCCCGGCCCGCGCGGCCCGCCACCTGCTCGATGAGGGCGAACGTGCGCTCGCCCGCGCGGTAGTCGGGCAGGTGCAGCTGCGTGTCGGCGTTGATCACGCCCACGAGCGTCACGTCGTCGAAGTCGAGCCCCTTCGCGATCATCTGCGTGCCGAGGAGCACCGCCGCGCCCGCGCCCGCGAACTGGTCGAGCAGGCGCTGGTGCGCGCCCTTCGCGCGCGTGGTGTCGGCGTCCATGCGGATGACGGGCACGCCCGGCCCCACGCCCGGCGCGTCGTCGAGCAGCGCGCGCAGCTCGGCCTCCACGCGCTGCGTGCCCGCGCCGAACTTCTTGAGGTACGGGCTTTGGCACGCGGGGCACGTGGGCGGCGCGGGCGCGGCGTAGCCGCAGTGGTGGCACACGAGCTTCGCGCCCTGCTCGTGGTACGTGAGCGACGTCGCGCAGTTCGGGCACTCGGGCACGAACCCGCAGTCGCGGCACAGCAGGAACTTCGCGAACCCGCGCTGGTTCAGCAGAAGCACCGCCTTGCGGCCCGCGCGCAGCTCGTCTGCGAGCGCCTGGGCGAGGCGGCGCGAGAACATGGAGCGCGAGCCGGAGTGGAACTCGGCCGCCATGTCGATCACCTCGACGGCGGGAAGCGGGCGCCCGTTCGCGCGCGCGGGAAGCGACACCTGCGTCCAGCGCTCGTCGGTGGCCGCCGCGTGCAGCGCCTCGATGGAGGGCGTGGCCGAGCCGAGCACGAGCGCGCCGCCCGAGCGCCGCACCATCCACGCCGCCACGTCGCGCGCCACGTAGCGCGGGGCGCTGTCCTGCTTGTAGGAGCCCTCGTGCTCCTCGTCGATCACGATGAGCCCCACGTCGGCCAGCGGCGTGAACAGCGCGCTGCGGGCGCCCACCACCACGCGCGCCTGGCCGCTTCGGATGAAGTCCCACTGGTCGAAGCGCTCGCCCTGGCTCATGCGCGAGTGCATGACGGCCACGGCGTCGCCGAAGCGCCCGCGGAAGCGCGCCACCGTCTGCGGCGTGAGCGAGATCTCGGGCACGAGCACGATGGCGTTGCGCCCCTCAAGCAGCACCGCCTCGATGGCCTGCAGGTACACCTCGGTCTTGCCCGAGCCCGTCACGCCGTCGACGAGCACCACCTCGCCGCGGGCTGCCGCGCGCGCGTCCTCGACGGCCCGCAGCGCCGACGCCTGCCCCTCGGTGAGATGCGGCTTCGCCGACGGCGCGAAGCCGGGCTGGGCGGGTCCGGCTGCGGCGGGTCCACCTACGGCGCCCGCGCGGCCGGCGGACGCCCTGTCAGCGCCCGCGAAGCCGCGCATGCGGCGGCGGCGCTCGACGCGCACGACGCCCTTCTCCTCGAGCGCGCGCACGGCCGCGGACACGCTGCCGAACTCGAGGGAGAGCTCGGCCATGCGCACGTCGCCGCGGCGCACGGCCTCGATGACCTGCGCCTGCTTGACGGCGTTCCTGCGCGGGACGAAGCCCTCGGCAGCCGGGCCGAGCGTCACCCAGCGGTCGTCGACCTCGCCGACCGTCGGCTGCTCGAGCCGCCAGCTCCCGTCGCGCCCGTGCACGAGGCGCGGCACGCCGCCAGGCGGCGTGAACAGGCGCACGCACGCCGAGAGCGGCGCCACGTAGCGCGCGGCCAGAAACTGCGCGCAGGCCGCGCCCTCCTCGTCGAAGAAGGGGGCGGTGAGCACGCGCTCGATCGGCTTGAGCTTGGCGGCGCGGTCGCGCGCGAAGCCCGCCTGGGGGCTGGGCGCCTCGTACTGGGCGCCGAACCCGAAGTGCGCCTCGAAGGGCGCCTGCGCGGCGGATGCGGGAGGCGCGCCGCCTGCGGCATGCGCGGCAGCCTCCTCGGATTCGCGCACGCCGACCACGAACCCCACCGCGCGGCGCCGCCCGAACGGCACGAGGACCGCGCAGCCCACCTCGACGTCTCCCGACGCCTCGGTGACCGCGTAGGTGTAGGGCGCGTCAAGCGCCTGCGTGGGAATGTCCAGGATGACCGAAGCGAGTTTCATGGCACAAGAGTATAGCACCCGGGCACCCCGGCGAAGGGGCGCGCGAAGCCGGGGCTAGGAGCTTCTCGGGACACATGCGAGCTTGGCGAGCAGGGTCTTGACGTCGATGGGCTTGGCGACGAAGTCATCCATGCCGCTGGCGGCGGCGCGGTCCTGGTCCTCCTTGAAGGTGCTCGCCGTGCAGGCGATGATCCGCACGGTGCGCGCGTCGGGGCGGTCGAGCGCGCGGATGGCGCGCGCGGCCTCGTAGCCGTCCATCACCGGCATGTGCGCGTCCATGAGGATCACGTCGATGCCGCCTGCGTCCGACGCGCCGAAGGCGGCCACGGCCTCCTCGCCGTTTGCGGCCACGCGCACGGCCATGCCCTCCTCCTCGAGGATGCTCACGAGGATCTCGGCGTTGAGCTCGTTGTCCTCCGCCACGAGCACCGAGAGCGCCCGCCCCGGCGCGCAAGCCTGCTCGGAAGCGGCCGCGTCGGCGCCAGCGTCGGCAGCCGCGCCCACCGCGGCGGCTGCGCCCGAGCCCGCGCCCACGACGCCGCCCTCCGCGCCCACGACGCCGTCACCCTCCGCAGCGCCGCCCTCTTCCGCAGCGCCCTCCGCGCCCGCGGGCGCGACCTCGAGCGGGAGCACCACCTCGAAGCGGCTTCCCCGCCCCAGCTCGCTCTCCACCAGGATGTCGCCGCCCATCTGCTGGGCCAGAAGGTAGCTGATCGACATGCCGAGCCCCGTGCCCCTCTGCCCCTCGGCAGAGCTCGTCGCCTCCTGGGAGAACGCGTCGAAGATGTGCGCGATGAACTCGCGGCTCATGCCGCAGCCCGTGTCAGCCACCACGAAGCGCGTGGTGACCGCGTGGCCCGCGGGCGCGTCCTGCGTGACCGAGAACGAGACCACGCCGCCTGCGGGCGTGAACTTCGCCGCGTTCGAGATGATGTTCATCATGATCTGCTTGATGCGCACGGCGTCGCCCACGAGGCGCGGGCACGCCACGTCGCGCGCGCACTCGAACAGGATCCCGCGGCCCTCGACGTTCTCGCGCTGCATCGCGCAGAGCGCGTCGACGAGCTCGTGCAGGTCGAACGCGTCGACCGACAGCTCGACCTTGCCCGCCTGCAGCTTCGACATGTCCAGGATGTCGTTCACGAGCGCGAGCAGGTAGCGCGCCGTGCTGCCCATCTTCGCCACGTACTCGGCCATCTGCGCGCGGTCGTCCAGGTGCCGCTCCATCAGGTGGTTCAGCCCGATGATGCCGTTCAGGGGCGTGCGGATCTCGTGGCTCATGCTCGAGAGGAAGTCGGCGCGCGCCTCGGCGCGGGCGTTCGCCTCCACGCTGCGGTGCAGATAGCGGAACAGAAGCGCCGCCATGACGCCGAGCGCGCACACCACCACGACGAGCATGACCATGGTCATGGTGACGAACCTGCTCGCCCGCTCGTCGAACACGCTCTTGGGGACCGCCATCCCGAACGTCCAGCTCGTTCCCTCGATCGGCGCGAACGACAGCATGAGGTGCTCGCCCGTGGGCATCAGGCACGACGTGGCGAACGTCTCGCGCGCGCCCGCGCGTGCGAGCACCGCGGCCGCGTCCATGCCGTCGTCGAACTGCGCCCCGTCCATGACCTCGTAGAACGTCGAGCCGTCACCGCGCCCCAGGATGCGGCGCGCGTTCACCACGTAGAAGCCGTCCTCGCCGATGACGCTGCTGTAGCCGCGCCCGCCGAAGCTCTCGATGCGCATCTGGTTGCGCACGTCGCTGATGTCGCACACGCCGAGGAGCGCCGCGAAGCGCACGCCCTCGGCCGCGACGTCCTCGAGCTTGATGCCGTAGAGCAGCGCCTCGTCCTCGGCCCGAAGCACGCCGTCGCTCCCGTTGAGGCGCATGACGTAGCGGCTCGACCCTGCGGGGAAGAAGTCCTCGTAGTCGTGCTCGCTCGGGTCGAGCACGCGCCCCGCGTTCGTGTAGAGGCGTCCCGCCTCGTCGAGGAGGAGCACCTCGTTGAACGCCTCGGACGCGGCGCTCTCCACGCGCAGGTAGTCCTGCAGGTCGGCGATGGCGTCATATCCGTGCAGCTCGAAGCGGTTCTCCATGTCCTCGAGGCGGTCGAGCGAGATCTCGATGGACGCCTCGATCGACTCCACGTCATGCTGGGACACCTCGCTCATGCTGAGGAGCATGTTGTCGGCGACCACGCGGTTGAGCTGGGTGACGTACGCGCCGATGGCGACGACGGCCAAGGCGAGCGCGAGGAGGATGGCGGCGATGTGTCTGAGCTTCGAGCTTCCCATAAACCTTACCGAAAAGATCAGCTTTACCGAAGCCCATTATAACCGCAGGAGAGCGCCGTGAAAAGAAAGCGGGGCGGCCTCGAGCCGCCCCGCCAGGGACAACAACGCGAGCAGCGAAGGGCAGGCCGGCGGCGAAGGCAGCACGGACGGCGCGGGCGCAGAGCCTCGCGCCGGCGCGCCGCAGCACGCCGCGCCTACTCCAGGCCGCAGGCTGCGCGCAGCGCGCCGGTCTTCGTCGTGGCCTCCCAGGTGAACTCGGGCAGCTCGCGCCCGAAGTGCCCGTAGGCCGCCGTCTTGCGGTAGATGGGGCGGCGCAGCTTCAGCTCGTCGATGATGGCGCCCGGGCGCAGGTCGAACACCTCGGCCACCGCGCGCTCGATGGCGTCGGTCGGCACGTGCGCGGTGCCGAACGTCTCCACCATCACGCTCACCGGGCGCGCCACGCCGATGGCGTAGGCGATCTGCACCTCGCAGCGGTCGGCGAGCCCCGCCGCCACCACGTTCTTCGCCACCCAGCGCGCCGCGTAGGCGCCCGAGCGGTCCACCTTCGTGCAGTCCTTGCCGGAGAACGCGCCGCCGCCGTGGCGGCCCATGCCGCCGTAGGTGTCCACGATGATCTTGCGGCCCGTGAGGCCCGCGTCGCCCATGGGGCCGCCGATGACGAAGCGCCCGGTGGGGTTCACGTAGATCTCGGCGTCGTCGGCGAGCGCCACGCCCTCGGCTGCGAGCACCGGCTTGATGACCTGCTCGATGACGTCGGCGCGCAGCGTCGCGTGCTCCACGTCGTCGGAGTGCTGCGTGGAGACCACCACCTTCTCCACGCCCACGGGCGCGCCGTCGGCGTAGCGCACGCTCACCTGGGTCTTGCCGTCGGGGCGCAGGTAGGCGAGCGTGCCGTCCTTGCGCACCTCGGTCAGGCGCTCGGCCAGGCGGTGCGCCAGGTAGATGGGCATCGGCATGAGCGTGGACGTCTCGTTGCAGGCGTAGCCGAACATCATGCCCTGGTCGCCCGCGCCGATGTTCTCGTACGGGTCGGTCGCGGCGTCGGCGCCGTGCTGCACCTCCCACGACTCGTCGACGCCCTGCGCGATGTCGGGCGACTGGCCGTGGATGGAGTTCATCACGCCGCAGGTGTTGCCGTCGAAGCCGTACTTCGCGCGGTCGTAGCCGATGTCCGTGACCACCTCGCGCACGATGGCGGGCACGTCGACGTAGGCCTGCGTGCGGATCTCGCCGGTCACCATGACGGTGCCCGTGGTCACGAGCGTCTCGCAGGCGCAGCGCACCTGGCTCACGTCGGCGGGCTGGCCGTTCGGCGCCACGTAGCCCGCGCGCTCGAGCTCGATCTCCTTCTCCAGGATGGCGTCGAGGATGGCGTCGGAGATCTGGTCGCAGATCTTGTCGGGATGCCCCTCGGTCACCGACTCGGACGTGAACAGGTAGTTTGATGTCGTCATGAGGTATTCCTCCTTCATCGATGCTGGCCGGACCACCTTGGCAGGCGCCAGGTTGGTGTCGGGATCACCAAGCCAACTCTCTCCCCCGACTCTGGATAAACGGATATGCGGCCCGCGCAACCGCGCAAGGCCAAGCAGACAGTATACGCGAACACGTGCCTTGCGCAAGGACTATTGCGGAATAAGGCGCATCGAGCCTGCCGGCGAAGCGCGGCGCGGAAAGCAGCGCATAGTGTGGTTTAATGGACAGATAGCAAGAAAAGAGGAGTCACATGGCACTGACAAGCACCAACCTGGAAGCCGCGCCGCCGCAGAAGGTCGACCGGCGCATCATCAAGACGCGGAAGGCCATCCGCCAGGCGTTCCTGAAGCTGCTCTCCGAGAAGGGGCTCGGCAAGATCACCGTGAGCGCGCTCGCCCGCGAGGCCGACATCGACCGCAAGACGTTCTACCTCCACTTCTCCTCCATCGACGACCTCATCGAGCAGGAGGCCAACGTGCTCGTGGAGAAGGTGGCGCGCGCGCTTTCGCGGCCCGCCGCCGCGGACGCGGGCGACGCGCCGTCGCTCAGCATGAAGCGCGTGCTCGTGGAGCTCGCGGCGGTGGTCGAGGAGGACGCCGTGCTCTACCAGCACGTGATCTCGTCGCTGTCCATCGACCAGATGGTCGAGGCGCTCAAGGAGCCCGTCCGCAAGGCCGTGCTCGCCAACGCCGCCGACCGCGACGCCATCGACGAGCAGGGGCTCGACTACCTGCTGCGCTTCTACATCGCGGGCACGCTGTCGGTGTTCGTCCACTGGTTCACGGGCGACCGCAGCCGCCCCATCGAGCAGGTGGTCGACATCGTGGACCAGGCCACCCGAAGCCACGGCATCGAGACGATATCGAGGTTCTAGCGCCCCGGCGCGGGGCAAAAGGGGCATCAGCAGGGACGTCGTCCCGAAAGGCTGCGCGCCCGTTGCCCCGCCGTTGCCCCTGCGTGCTACACTTCACGTTACGCCCTTTCCCCAACGCGGGCCCGCGCGCCCGAGACAAGCGAGCGACCTATGACGAAGAACGCCGACCACACCCGCGAGTACTTCCAGATCATCGACGAGCTCGACGGCGACGTGCCCAGCCGCCGCGCCGCGCACGCCTACATGCGAGGCTCCACGGCCATCGTGCACCACCGCGTGGTGGACTGCTCGTTCGTACCGCGGCTGTTCAACCAGCAGACCTACGACGCCATGAAGGGCACCGCCGAGACGGCGCACCGCATCCTGTGCAAGGTGATGCAGCGCTACCTGGACGACCCGGGCTACCGCCGCGTGTTCGACTTCGACGAGCGCCTCGAGGAGCTCATCCTGCTGCCGCGCGGCTACGACTCCCTGCTGCCCTTCGCGCGCGTCGACACCTTCCTCGACGAGGACGACTACCGCGTCAAGTTCTGCGAGTTCAACGGCGACGGCTCCTCGGGCATGAACGAGAACCGCGAGATCACGAACTCCGTGCGCGACACGGCCGCCTTCCGCGCCTTCGCCGACCGCCACAGCGTGCGCGGCTGCGACCTCTTCGAGCCGTGGGTCGAGGCGTTTCTGCGCATCTACGCCACCTACGAGCACCGCGTGGAGAAGCCGCGCGTGGCCATCTGCGACTACCTGGAGAACGGCGTGGTCGACGAGTTCTACCTGTTCGCGGACTTGTTCGCCGACCACGGCGTCGAGTGCGCGGTGGCCGACGTGCGCGAGCTGACCTTCGACGGCGAGGTGCTGCGCGACGCAGGCGGCGCGCGCGTCGACGCCATCTGGCGCCGGTGCGTCACCAACGACGTGATCGACCACTGGGACGAGTCCCAGGCCCTCATCGACGCCGTGCGCGCCGAGAAGGTGGCGCTCATCGGCAGCTTCGCGGGGCACATCGTGCACGACAAGCAGATCTTCGAGGTGCTGTTCAAGCCCGAGACCTGCGCGTTCCTCACCGCCGACGAGATCAGCTTCATCGAGCAGACCGTGCCTTTGACGGCGTTCCTCTCCGATGACGCGGTGAACGTCGCGCAGATCCGCGCCAACAAGGAGGAGTGGATCATCAAGCCGTCCGACCACTACGGCGCCGACCACGTGTACGCAGGCTGCGAGGTGTCGCAGTCGGAATGGGAGCGCCTGGTCGACGAGTTCGCGAACGCGCGCGCGGGCTACCCCTTCATCGTGCAGCGCTACATCCGCCCCTTCAAGACCGAGACGCTGCCGCCCGACGCGCGCATCGAGGAGGCGCCCGACGCCGACGTGCGCCGCGAGCCCGCGCTCTACAACAACCTCAACGGCCTGTACCTCTACGACGGCGTCTTCACGGGCGTGTTCAGCCGCCTCGGGCCGCTGCCCACCATCTCGAAGGAGAACCAGGGCATGACCGCGGCCACCATCTGGGTCGACGTTGACATGGAAGGCGGCGTGGAGCTGTAGATGAGCAAGGGAACCCAGCAGACCATCCTGAGCGTCGTCTGCGCCGTCGCGCTCGCGCTCACCTTCTTCGCCAGCGGCCTCGTGACGTGCTGCCTGCCGATCACCACGCAGGTGCTCGCCGGCGCCACCTGCGCCCACGACGTCTCGCCCTTCACGCAGGACGAGCTCATCCGCGCCGCGGAGGCCACGCGCAGCTACACGGTCGACGAGCATGACGAGGAGGCCCTCTACGCCGCGCTCTGGGAGATAAACGAGCGGGCCGCCGCCGAGGGCCGCGCGCTCGCCGGCGCGCCCGACCTCGCCGCCGCGCGTGGCGGGGCTGACGCAGGCGCGCGCCCGGACGTCGAGGCGATCAAGGGCGCCTTCGCGGGGGCGTCGGAGTCCTACGTGCTTCCTGCAGGCGCCGTGGCCCACCTCGACGACGTGAGCGACGTGATCGCGCGCTTCACGCCCGCGCTGCTCGGCATCGCCGTGCTCGCCGCGTTTTGCCTGATGGCGACCTTGCGCCTGTACGGCGCGCGCCCGGTCGGCCGCGCGCTCACGTGGGCGGGCGCGGGCACGCTCGCGGCGCTCCTGCTGCTCGGCCTCTGGGCGCTCATCGGCTTCGACGGCTTCTTCGCCGCCTTCCACGGCCTCTTCTTCGCCGACGGCACCTGGACGTTCCCCTCCGACTCGCTGCTCATCTGCATGTACCCCACCGCATTTTGGATGGGGATGGGCGGCGTGTGGCTTGCCACCTCATGTGCGTTATCTATACTGTCACTTGCCCTTGGGCTTCACATGCTCAAGCGCCGCGACCCGAAAACCGACGAGAGATAGAAAGCATCACCCATGACCAACAAACCCGTGCGCGTGCGATTCGCGCCCTCCCCCACCGGCAAGCTCCACATCGGCGGAGCCCGCACCGCAATCTACAACTGGGCGTTCGCCCGCGCGACGGGCGGCACCTTCGTGCTGCGCATCGAGGACACCGACCCCGAGCGCTCCACCGAGGAGAACACGCAGATCATCCTGCGCGCCCTGCGCTGGCTCGGCCTCGACTGGGACGAGGGCCCCGAGGTGGGCGGAAGCGCCGGCCCCTACTTCCAGATGCAGCGCATGGACACCTACGCCGCGGCGCTCGAGCGCCTGCGCGAGCGCGGGGCGGCCTACGCGTGCTTCTGCACGAAGGACGAGCTCGACGCCAAGCGCGCGAAGGCGGAGGCCGAGCAGGGCGGCTACGCCGGCTACGACGGCACGTGCCGCGACCTGCCCGCCGACGAGGTGGAGGCGCGCATCGCCGCCGGCGAGCCGCACGTGTGGCGCCTGCGCGTGCCGAAGGACCACGGCCCCATCGAGTTCGACGACGCGGTGTACGGGCACATGGCCTTCCCCGCCGAGGTGATGGACGACATGATCCTCGTGCGCACCGACGGCAGCCCCACCTACAACTTCGCCGTGGTGTGCGACGACGCCAACATGGGCATCACGCACGTCATCCGCGGCGACGACCACCTGTCCAACACCCCGCGCCAGATCCTCATCTACGAGGCGCTCGGCTACGACGTGCCCACCTTCGCGCACCTGTCCATGATCCTCGGCGCCGACGGCAAGAAGCTCTCGAAGCGCCACGGCGCCACCAACGTGGAGGAGTACCGCGACCGCGGCTACCTGCCCGACGCGCTCGTGAACTTCCTCGCGCTTCTGGGCTGGTCGCTTGACGGGGAGACCACCATCATCGACCGCGCGACGCTCTGCCGCGAGTTCTCCCTGGACCGCATCACGAAGAAGGACGCCGTGTTCGACGAGACGAAGCTCGACTGGATGAACGGCGTGTACATCCGCGAGATGGACGTCGACGCGTGGACGGCCTCCGCCCGGCCGTGGCTCGCGGCGGCGCGCGCGGACGGCGAGGGCGTGCCCGCCGGCGTGACCGTGGCGCCCACCCCCGCCAAGGACGAGCTCGCCGCCGCGGCGCGCGAGACGCACGTGCCCGGCGAGGGCGTCTCGCCTGAGGTGTGGGAGGCGGCGCTGGCGGCGACCGACGAGGCGCCCGAGATCGCGCGCGGCGCCTACCCGCTCGTGATCGAGCGTTTGAGCCGCCTGAACGAGATCCCCGCGAAGCTGGCGTTTCTGTTCTGGGGTCCCAACGTCATGCTCGACGAGAAGTCGCTCAACAAGGTGCTGAGGAAGGAGGGCGCGCGCGCCGACGAGGCGCTCGCCGCCTGCCGCGCCGTGCTCGCCGACGAGGACAACGCCTGGGATGCCGAGTCGCTCCAGGAGAAGTGCCGCGCACGGGGCGAGGAACTCGAGATCAAGCCGAAGAACCTGTTCCAGCCTCTGCGCGTGGCCGTCTGCGGCAACATGGTGTCGCCGCCCCTGTTCGAGAGCATCGTGCTCATGGACCGCGCCGACGTGCTCGCCCGCATCGACGGCGTGGCGGACGCGGCCTTCGGGGAGTAGGTGCGCCATGATCGACGAGAACGCGACGCTCGAGGAGCTCACCGCGTTTTTCAGCGGCGACAAGTTCGCCACCGAGGCGGCGGGCTGCCGCATCGTGGAGGCGCGCCGCGGGCACGCCGTGTGCGAGATGGAGCTGGTGCAGGGCGTGCACTTCAACGCCATGGGCGGCGTCATGGGCGGCGCCATCTTCACGCTCGCCGACTTCGCGCTGGCCGTGGCCTGCAACGTCGGGGAGGCGCCCACGGTGTCCGTGAGCAACACGATCGAGTTCTTGAGCGGTGCCAAGGGCACGAAGCTCATCGCCACGTGCGACGCTGACAAGTCGGGCCGCCGCCTGGGCTTCTACACCGTGGAGGTCGTCGACGACACCGGTCGCAAGGTGGCGAAGATGTGCGCCACCTGCGCCCGCTGACGCGCGAGGACCCCGACGAGACGGCAACGCGAGGATCCCAAGACGGCAACGCGAGCATCCCGACGAGACAGCAAGCTGACATCACGCGGCGCGCCTGCGGCACATGCCGTCGCAGGCGCGCCCTTCGAGAAACGTCCTTCGAGAAACGAGGAACCCACCATGGCAGAGCCCCTCACCGGCAAGCAGATCCGACAGCTTCGCAGCATGGCGAACACGCTGAAGGCCACCCTCATCATCGGCAAGGAGGGCGTGGGCGCAGGCACGGCCAAGCAGGCGTCCGAGGCCCTCGAGGCCCACGAACTCATCAAGTGCAGCGTGCTCGACGCGGCCTGCGCTGACACGCGCGACGTCGCCAACGACCTGGCCGAGCGCGTCGACGCCAACGTGGTGCAGGTAATCGGGCACAAGTTCGTCCTCTACCGCGCGTCCTCCCGCGATGACGTCGAGCGGATCGAGCTGGTCTAGCAGCCGCAGATGCGCTTAGAGCTCAAGGCATGCGGCCCCAGGCAGTACCTGGGGCCGCATGCCTTTTGCGCGCATTCTCAGAACGGCACCATCTCGTACTCGAGGCACGTTGGCTGGTAGAGATCAACGAACTCTTGCGGGGTCAAGACAGCTACAGGGGACTTCTTGAAGTCCGCCTTGTTGCGCGTGACGATGACGTCAACCCCGTTTCGATACGCAGCCCATGCGTTGAGGTCATCCTCGAAGTCACCTGAGCAATGCTGGCAGGCAGTCCGGCAATCCACCCCCGTCACATCAAGCACGTCAATATAGTCGAGGAGCTTCTCGAAGATGCTCATGGTTTCCTTGCGGCTGACGATCTTTCGAGCCGGCAGCAAGTAGACGAACGTCTGGGCGGACAGAGCCGTCATGCAGACGTCGAACCCCAGAAACGTCGCCACGTCAAACGCCCGATACGAATACTCGAAATCATCGGAGTCGTTCCACAAGTCAACGAGCACGTTGGTATCGAGCATGACCTTCATTCGCGCACCCCCTCGAAGCAGTACTTCTCGTCAAGATGCTTTCGGTACAGCTCACGTGGATCCTCGTATTCCCCCTCTCGATCGGGAAGGAGGCGAATGGTGCCCACCAGCTCGCGCAGCAGGAGGCGTTTCCTCTCCCACTCGTCTCCTTCTTGCCCGACCATCCACTCGGGCACCTTCTGCTCGCGGTCGGCGTACTCGTAGAGCTTGCGCACAGCCGTGGTGGTCGAGATGCCGTGCCGCGCGAACACCTGGTTGCCCCGCTCCTTGAGCGCCTCGTCGATCCGCACATTCAACGTCGCGGTTGCCGCCATGGCAGCTCCCTTCTCTCCGCGTGCCTCTGATGCCGTGGACTATACGCTCCTACATTACGTAAAGCAATACCGGAGAGCGAAAGGGGTTGTGTTCTTTTTTCGCCGCCGCCCGCGCACCTACTCCCCGCGCTGCGCGCGCTTTGCGCGCTTCTCGGCCAGGCGCTCCTTGGCCGCCACGCCGCGCTCCACGGCACGCGCCTTGCGGGCCGTCCGGGCGCTCGCCGCGCGCGCCTCGCGCGGATGCGGCAGCGCC
>NZ_JAAVTO010000026.1 GCF_013185065.1 Adlercreutzia sp. ZJ473
TCCTAGGTCTTTCCAAGTTGTTAGTCGGAAAACTCCTGGAGGATTCTACCTATGGCATGGAAAGTTCCAAGAGGATTCCGATTGGCCTCTTGGAGCTTTATGATCACGCAGTTGTTTTGACGCTCACACAGCAACGACAACAGAAAGGCCCCCGTTCCAAAATCGGAGCGGGGGCCTTTCTTGTTCAGGTCTTGCTTGGCTCCAGTTCAGCCGGGCAACGGCTCAAGCGGCCTTAAAACCTCTTCAGGACCCTGATCATGGCGACGATATCCTGACCATAATTCGTTCCAGGAACGGCCCACTTCCCGTTGAGGTCCGTCACCTCGGGAGCAGACCCGCGCTTGACCAAGCCGAAACGCGGGTCAACGCAGGCGTTCTTGAGCGGGGCCGTCGAGGCATACGCCTTCAGATGCTGCACCTGCGCGCGCAACCCCGTGCGCACGTCAGGAAACGTCGCGCCCTTGACGCCGCCTGTCGCGCCAAGCCCGCCGAAGTTGCACTGGCCCGCCTTCACGTCGCCGCCGAACTGAAGCCAGCCCGTCTCCTTCATGGCCTGGCAGAAGAGGACCTCAGCCCTCACGCCCTCAGCCTGCGCTTCCTCGCAGAGGATCTTGCAGTACTGCTCGATGCTGGAAGCGCCCTTGGAAGCATAGACCGATGGATAAGGTTTGCCCATGCTCTTGAAATATGCCACCATCTGGCGCGCAGAAGCTTGGGATGACCCCATGATCGAATACGCGTAGGCATCCTTAAAGGCATTGCTCGTCGAACCCGGAGCGGTTCCGCCCTTCTTCACCAGCTTGATCTGGATTCCCTCGAGCCGGTAAGAGTAGCCTTCAGTACCTGCGCTTTCGCCGTTCTTCGCCCAGCCCATCCAGCCGAAGTTCTGAGCATGGACGCGATAGTAGACGTCGAACTGGTTAGCGACGTCGCCCGTGAGGCGTATCTGAATGGCCTCAAGGCGCAGGCTTCTTCCCGTCGTCCCCGACGTCGCGCCATTCGACTTCCAGCCCGACTCCCAGCCGATGTTCTGAACATGCGTGCGATACTGGATGCCGCCCTTGTAGGCATCAGTGATAGCCGAGCCCAAAGAGATGTTGATGCCCTCGAGCCTGAGCGAGCGCCCCGTTGTTCCCGACACTGCTCCGTTGTATGCCATGGACTGCCAGCCGACGTTCTGCACATGTGTTTGATAGCTCACCTGCACGGGGTAGAACACGCCGCTCGTGGAACCCGGAGCTGCCCCGCCCTTCTTCACGAGCTTGATCTGCACGGCCTCCATGCGGTAGCTGTAGCCCTGGCTTCCCGAGCTCGCACCGTTCTTAGCCCATCCGGTCCAGCCGATGTTCTGGACGTGGGTGCGATAGTACACGTCGTACTTCTGCGCTATCTCGCCCGTGAGCTTTATCTGGAGCGCCTCGACGCGCAGGGACTTCCCCGTCGTACCGACGAGACCTGACGTCCAGTTCTGCCAACCGATGTTCTGGACATGGGCGCGTGCCTGAATGTCGCCCGAGCACTCAGGGTCGTTCACGTCGATCTGCAGCGCCTCAACGCGAAGCGATCTGCCGGAGGTTCCGGCCACAGCCCCGTCAGAGACAGCGGACTGCCAACCGATGTTCTGGACATGGGCTTTGTACGTCACAAGTGCCCTCATGAAAGGCGTTGCCGTGCTGCCCGGAGCCTTGCCGCCCTTCGACACGATGACGACCTCGAGTGCCTCAGCGTTGTATCCGTATCCGACGCTGCCAGCGGAAGCGCCGTTCTTAGCCCAGCCGAGCCATCCCACGTTGGCAACGTGAACACGATAGTACACGTCATACTTGCTCGCCGCGGCGCCCGTAAGGTTGATCTGCACCGCCTGCAAGGCCTTCCCCTTGCCCGTGGTGCCGCTCGTCGCGCCGTTGCTCACCCAGCCCTGCCAGCTGCCGCCCACGTTGGAGCGATAGGTGATGCCGCCCGAAGAAGCGGCGGCGTTCTGGAGATTGAGCTGGAACGCCTCAAGGCCGAAACCCTTGCCCGTGGTACCCGCAACCTTGCCGTCGTATACCGTGCTCTCCCATCCCAAATTGGCAACGTGGGCCTTCGCGGAGACGAGTGAGGACGCCTTGGCTGCGGAGTCCTTGATCAGGCTGTACTTTTGGGCCACACCCGTCGCGTCTGCCACGCCGAGCTTTTGACGCGCCGCATCATTGCCAAGGTACTTCGCCGCGTCACTCGGATTGCTGATGAAGGCGTGTTCCACGATGATGCCCGGGATGCCCGCCCAACGCGCGCCATTGATAACCGTGTAGTAGTCGGCGAGCGATCCGTCGGGATAGCGTTCGTTGTTCGTGCAATCCCTCGTCTGCACGCCGCGATTAGACAAGCCGAGCGCCGTGAGCTTGCTGAGAATCTTGTTACCGAGGTCAGCTCCGGCTTTATGCGTCTCCGCATTGAGATACGAGCTGTTGTTGGGAACCCAGACCTCCGCTCCGTACGCAGCAGACGAGCTCGACGAGTTGCAATGCACGCTCACGAACACGTCAGCGCCCACCGAAACCGCAGAGTCGACGCGTTGCTGCAAGCCCACGTACACGTCGCTGCTGCGCGTGAGGTGCGCGCTCACGCCCGTGTAGCTGCTCAGCTCCTGCTGGAAGTGCTTGGCGATGGACAGGTTGACGTCCTTCTCCGCCAAGCCGTTCCCCGAGGCGCCGCCATCATAGCCGCCATGACCAGGGTCGATGGCCACCACCAGGTAGTTCTCCCGAGCGGAGGAAACCGCAGCCCACGCCTTGTCAAAACCGAAGAGGTTGGCAAAGAAGCCGATCACCGTGTCAAGCAGGGATTTCGGCTCTTCGGACTCAGCATCGAGATCAGCGTCAGCCTCGGAGTCAGAGCTCTGGTCGGGGTCTTCGTCAGTGGGGCCCTCGCCAGCATACACCGGCTCCGCAACCGACAAGTCGGCTGCCACCTCGTCATCAGCCTCGACGCCCTCTTCGCCATCGGCGTTGTCGCCCTCGACAGCCTCGACGTCATCAACGGCTTCGACAGCAGCCTCATCAGCGCTGTCGCCTTCAACGGCGATCTCGTCAGCGCCAGCTTCCTCGGAAGCAGCTTCACCAGCGCCATCTTCCTCAGCAGCAGCTTCACCAGCGCCGACCTCCTCGGAAGCAGCCTCCTCAGACGCCTCGACGCCAGGATCCTCGACCACCACCGAGTCGCCTTCGCTCACCGAGGCGACGCCTTCGGCATCAGCGGTCTGCACCGCCTCCTCGATGCTGCTCTTCGCGACGACGCTCCCGTCATCGCCCAAAGCCAAGACCGAAACGCCGTCCTCGCCCTTGTCGGCCGCATCGGTCAGCGCCTCAGCCAGCTCGGGAGAGACCACGTCGAAGGCGTAGACGACCTTGCCCGAGTCGGCAGCGTCGGACGAGACGGAGTCAACCTCATCCACAACCTCGACCGTCGTGTCCTCATCGGAAACGCTCACGCTCGAGATGCTCGAGTCTCCGAAGTCAACTGCGAAGCGCTCACCCGCGGATTCGAAGGTGATGCGCGACATCAGGTAGCTCGTCGCGCTTGAGGGATCGTCAAAGGAGGCCGTGAAGAGCACCGCGCCTTCCGTTATTGCGGAGGCGTCGAGCGAGACCTTCTCATGCGAGCTGCCCTTGACAAGCTCAAGGGTCGCCTTGTCAACTGATCCGCCCTTAGTCAGAAGCCCGATGGCGATGTTCTGCTCCTCGCCCAACGAGACGACGTTGTTCTCGATGTAGACGAACTCGACAGCCTCCTCGGCCGTAAGGACCGTGGCGTCGTCGAGCGGATCACCCTGATCGCCAGCCTTCTGCTGAGCCTCGTCCGCCTTCGGCTCCTCCTCGGAAGACTCCTTCTTGGGAGCCGTCTCCTTCTTGGCAGAAGCGTTCTCGGCAGAGCTCGAAGCACCTGCGGGGTTTTCCCTCCCGCCGCCTTCGGCTTTACCCTCAGGCTTCTCACCAGCCGTCGTATCCGCCTTTTCGCCAGCCGATTCGGCCTTATCCGCCTCAGAAGAACGGGAAAGCCCCTCATCGGCTGCTTTCTGCCCGCTCTCAGGAGACTTTCTGTCAACCACCTCGTCCGCATAAGCAGGAACGCCCATGAGGGAGAAGGCAAGCACGAAGCTCAGGAAAAATGAGAGCGTCTTCTTAGCGCCAGTCATCTAACCACCCCTTGAAACTCAAGCAAAACTATGGCTCGCAGCCTACATTGGAAACAGGCTACGAGCCAAAACAAGACTTACGCATGATAACTCAAACTAAACTGCATGTTCAGCAATGCAAAAGATACTCCCGAAAAGAATCGCAAAGCGCCTCCCTCCCGCGTCGTCCTTGCCCGCCTGAATCCACCTGCCTCGACAAAAGCTCCCTCTCCTCGCTGCTTTTGGGACAGCCTCTTTTGCTATCATAGGGAAGGAAGCAAACACCTATCTCCTAGCGCAAGGACAACCAATGACCCCAAGAGTTTCTGTTGTCGTACCCGTCTACAACGTAGAGCGATATCTTCCCTCGTGCCTTGAGTCGCTCATCGGCCAAACCCTTCGAGACATCGAGATCATCATCGTCAACGATGGCTCAACCGATGGATCGCTCTCCATCATCAAAGAGTACGCATCCAGAGACGACCGCATCGTTGTCATCGACAAAGAGAACGGCGGCTACGGGCACAGCATGAATCGAGGGTTCGAGAAAGCCCGCGGCGAGTACATCGGCATCGTAGAGTCTGACGACTGCGCGCGACCCACGATGTTCCAGCGGCTCTACGAGCAGGGGTCGAGGCACGATGCCGACGTCGTTCGGTCCAATTACTTCACCATGTCGAACGATGGGTCAACGTTTGGGCTGATAGACGTCTTGAGCCTTTCCCATGCTCCGTACTACACGGCATTTAACCCCCAGGATTATCCCGATATACTGCGAGGCAGCCCCGCAATTTGGACAGGAATATACAAGAGGAGCTTTCTCGAGGAAAACAATGTTTCCTTTCTCGAAACGCCCGGTGCATCCTATCAAGACACGGGATTCATGCTCAAAGTATGGGGAGCCGCAAACAGAGCAGTTATCATGCGTGAGGCGTTTTTGAATTACCGAATCGACAATGCAAATTCCTCCGTCAAGTCCGGCGCTAAGGTTTTTTGCGTGTGCGATGAGTACGAGTCGTTTGAGGAGTTCCTCTCCGCCCGACCCGAGCGCTCAGAGGCTTTTCGCAAGATGGTTGTAGCGAAGAAGTATGAGACGTATCTTTGGAACTACAATCGTCTCGACAATGCGTTAAAGCCCGAGTTCTTGGAGAAAATGACCGAGGAGTTTTCCGAGGCGGAAGAGAAGAATGCGCTCGACCAAAGCCTCTTCTCTCCCGTCGAATGGAACGAGCTGCAAGCCGTCATCTCTAACCCAGAAGCACTCTCGGGTAAAGCGCTCACCGTCGTCCCCCCAGCACTTGATCCAGGCGAGCACGAGAAGACCCGCTATGCAAATGGAGAGATCACCTTTTTCCAGCTACTCGCATGGAAAATAAAGCATGCATTAAGATCGTAGCCTTTCGGCTAGCCGACGCAATGCTAACCTAATCCGAGGAGATCCCATGCCGGAATTCCAGATGTTTGTCTCATGCGAAAGCAGCATCGACCTAGACCCCTGCTCATCCCGCTACGTTTGCGTGAAGCAGCTTGCCGAGCAGGCAGATGACTGCGAGCGCAATGCAAGCCAGATAAGCACGCTGCAATTTGCCGAAAAAAACGCTACGGCCCCTTTTGTGGGCATATCGACAGCACATTGCCTGCTTGACATTGCTCAGGTCTCCGACGAAAGGAACGGGGCCCTCGAATTTGCCGAACTAAGCAAGGTCGAGACCCTCGATCTGCCTGCGCTTGAATCGCTCGGGTACATCGACACAGGAAGTATCACCCTACCCCAGGATATAAGCATCGTCTTGCCTAAGCCGACAAGTTGGCTCGACAGCGACTACATGACTGGCACCTTTAGGCACGTTATGTGGTACTGGTGGCATAGAAGAGACCGGGATTTCGACACCCTTGCGAAGATTCTCTCCGACATCAGCCCTGAATTTCTCGAAGATCTCGACGCGTACCGCAATGACAGCATAGGATTCCCACTCGGGACATTCCTCATGCGAGAAGATATCTTCAAAGAGTATTCAGGGTGGGCACTCGCTGTCACCCGCAGCTATACGCACGCTCTGGCCTTAAGCGATGACGTATCTTGGGTCGAATCACTTGCGCCTGACATAGTCGCTCGCCATCTGCTGGCAATATACGCGAAGCATCTGCAGCGCACGTGCAATTCGGGCAGAACAGCCTACGCTTCGTGCACGTATTATGAGCACATGGAGAGCCCCTACTTGGCGCCCGCTTTCGACAGCAACAACATTGCCGTCGTCTTGGCGTCAGATGCCGCCTATGCGCCGCTCATGTCCGTCACCATAGAATCCATCCTACAGAACTCAAGCCCTTGCAACAATTACGACTTGATAGTTCTCGAGGCCGGACTCACCAACGCCGACTTCGAGTTCTTAAGCCAACAGACAAGCAGCTACCCCAACGTGGCGATACGATTCCTCCATCTTGGTCAGTATCTCGAGAAAAAGGAGCTCCCGACTCTTGCTCATATAAGTACCACCACCTTTGCCCGTTTCCTCATCCTTGACTATCTCACCAACTACTCCAAAGCGGTATATCTTGATACCGATTTGGTATGCAACACCGATATAGCCGAGCTCTACGAAACTGATGTGTCGGATTACCTTATCGCCGCCGTGCGCGACACGGCAGATGCAGGCTGGAGCAACATCGTCGACAACGACACTCGCCAATACATTGATGACGTCATTCAGCTCGACAACGTGTACGACTACTTCAACGCAGGGGTGTTGGTTCTGAACGTTGAGGCACTTGCACAAGTCACAAGCTGTGAAAAGCTCATGAGGACCTCGCTCGAGAAGGAATGGCGATGGATGGATCAAGATGTGCTCAACCACCTCTGCGCCGGAAGAGTCAAGTATCTTGACCAGTCATGGAACTACATGGCTCACAAAGAGTCCTATTTCACTCCGGAAACCACACCTGAAGTATGGCTTCCCACATGGCTCCAAAACGCATACCGAGAAGCGCACCATAACCCCAGAATCGTCCACTATGCAGGACATGCCACCCCCTGCTTCTCCCTTTACTCGGACTCTGCCTGGCTGTTCTGGAAATACGCCCGAACTTCCCCTTACTACGAAACGCTCGTCAGCATGGCGTCGGCTGAAATGCCTTCCGACCCTCTCAATCCCATAGCGAGAGCCCGCGCCAAGAAAAAGCTCGGACCCTTGGTGAGCATCATCGTTCCCGTCTATAACTCCGCTCCTTATTTGAGAAAAGCACTCGATTCGCTTTTGCGCCAGACGTACAAGAACCTTGAAGTCATCTGCGTTAACGATGGATCAAAAGACGACAGCCTGTCAATCTTGGAGGAGTACGCCCGCCAAGACTCCAGAATAACCGTCGTCAACAAGGAAAACTCAGGAGCAGGCGCTACGCGCAACGTGGGAATGGGGCACGTGCGCGGCAAGTACCTCTGCTTTTTCGATTCTGATGATTTCCTCGTACAAAACGCCATCGAGGATCTTGTCCGCATTGCCGAGAAGAACCAAGCGGATGCCGTCGTCTTCAATATGGACCAATACGACGACAAAACCGGGGTGTTCTCCCCCAACACGTGGGCCGTATCGCGAGACCACATCACTCCTGGAAAAGTTTTTTACGCGGCCGACATCAATAATTTCTACAAACGTTTAGTGGGATTCACCGTAAACAAGCTGTACCGCTCGTCTTTTCTCCTGGGTCTCGATTTAAGGTTTCCGCAAATAGGAGCCCACGAAGACATGCCCTTCACCTACATTGCCCTCAGCGCATCTAAAAGGACCTATTATTACGACGAGACGCTTTACCATTACCGTCGCGCACGAGAAGGCAGCCTGAGCGACAGCACGAACGATCGCTACATCTATATGTTCGATGCCTTGGATTGTCTCAAAGAGGGCCTGATCAAGCGAGGGCTCTGGGCTGACTACCAAAGGGCCTTTGTAAACTACGTGCTCCATATGTGCATCTGGAAGCACAGCGAGCTCGACAAGTTCATGCGGCTGGAGTTTCGAGACTCCTGCCGCAAAACATGGTTCGAGCACTTTGGCATCTTGGGACCCGGCAAAGACTTCTTTTACGATCCCGAAGACTATGGCTTCGTCGAAGACACCGTGAATATGTCTTTTACCCGAAGGCTCGCAGCAGAATGCTATAGGCGCAGGCTACCGAAGGAGGAATGACGATAAGAGATCCTTGAGCCTCCGCGGAATCCACGTCATGAAGCGCCCTACCTTCCATGCGGTGGACTGCAGGGTGCCCTCGAGCTCCGCAGTCACCCTTTTCAAGCGAAGCTCGAGCTGTCCATTGCTCTTTGCAAGCAGCTCGAGCCTCGCTTCAAGCTGATTGTTTTTCCTAGCTTCAACAAACCATTCATAGAGCAGTTTTTCCAAAGCGGAGGAGTCGGCCCCAAGCCTACCGCCGTCCTCTGCTTCGCTGCATATCGAAAGCGAAGACAGCTTCGCTTCCAAACGCCCCGAAGTCCCGTCTTCGGAAGCGGACACAGCAGCAGCATGCAGCTCATGGGCCAGCAAAGCCTCCTCGCCTTCGTAGAGCCTGCGAAGCACATCGAGCGAGGCGTTCAGACCCCAAGCGGCAAAAAACACATGGAGCGCTTCGGACTTGTCGCATGCAGCAACATTAGATTTAAGCATGCAAGCGGGCTCCCAAATAAGCAGGGAACGGACCTTATCGACAAGTCTTCTTTCCTGAGACGCAGCTTGAGCATGCGCGAACCTCTCGATCTCATCGACTACCACCGAAGCCGTGCAGATAAAGCGAAACGACTTCATGTCGACGCGAGAGTGTCCTGTCTGTCCTGAGCCATAATGATACGTGTACATTTCATCATCAATGCCGTAATACGAATTGGCATAAAACGCCATGACAAAATATGCGTAGAAATCCTCGCCATAGCGTACGTTGGTCATATCGACATACTCATGAGCCTTCTTGCATAGGTCAGCCCGATACAGCTTGTTCCAAACATTCCACGAGTACTTCCTGTCAAAAAAGCATCCATCAAGGACATCTCGCCCCGCAAGCTCCCCTACATAGGGACTCAGAAAGCTATCGAGCTCTTTTTGGTAACCTTCGTCAACGTCATCCGAGATAACGCCCCTTGTTCCGAAATGAATGATGTCGACTGGATGGTCTTTTGTGAAGGAAGCCAACTTCTCGCATGCATCAGAGACCAGCGCGTCATCTTGGTCCACGAACAGGATGTAGTCTCCGCTCGAACACAGCACCCCGTCTTTTCTCGCCTGCCCCGTATAGGTGTTTTCCCGATGGTGCACCACCTTGAGGCGGGAGTCCTTTGCGGCGCAGCGATCAAGGACGGTTCCGGAGCCGTCCGTACTCGCGTCATCTACCGCAATCACCTCTATGTCGGCAAAAGTTTGGGACAGCAAGGAGTCGAGCGTTGCCTCGATGAAGCTCTCCGCGTTGTAGACGGGCATGACGATGGAAAAGCGCGGCACGGCTCTCACTCCCCCAATCGACCCGAGCGGAACTCGCGCATCGAGCCGTTCGAGCGGTCCTTTTCCGACAAGATTATCGCGTCTTCGATGTTCGGCCACGTGATCCCGATGTCAGGGTCATCCCACATGAGGCCGCCCTCGTCATCGGGATGATACACGTCATCACACTTGTAGCAGAACTCCGCCTTGTCGGACAAGACCATGAAACCATGGGCGAAGCCCCTTGGGATATAGAGCTGACGGCGGTTCTCCGCGGAGAGGATTACCCCTTCCCAGCAGCCGAAAGTCGGGCTTTGGGGACGCAGGTCAACGGCGACGTCGAACACCTCGCCCAGCACAACGCGCACCAGCTTCGACTGGGGATGTTTCTTCTGGAAATGCAAGCCCCTCACCACTCCCTTGGAGGAAGACGAGTGGTTGTCCTGCACGAAGTCAGCCTCAATGCCCCCCTTGACGAAATCGGGTCTCTTGTAGGTCTCCATGAAGAACCCGCGCTCGTCCTCGTAGGCTATCGGCTCAACGACGACGACACCCTGGATGGTGGTCTCAGAGAAAACGAAGTTTCCACACCTCATCTGATCGCTTCGCACCATATTCGCCTCTTCCTATTGCCCCCGCATGGAATACGTGGCCTCTACGGATTCCTTGAGAGGCATCCACCACGATTCGTTCTCGCGATACCAGTCGATAACGCCGGCCAGGCCTTCTTCGAAGTCAACATGACGTGGCCTCCATCCGAGCTCTGTGCGAATCTTGGAAGCATCGATGGCATACCTGCGATCATGCCCCGGTCGGTCCCTGACCCAGTCAAAATCATCGGAGTCTTTCCCCATGAGCGTCAATATCGTACGCAATACGTCGAGGTTGCGCTGCTCCCCGTCCGCCCCGATAAGGTACGTGTCCCCAAGGCGCCCCTTCGTCAGAACGTCCCATACCGCACTCGAGTGGTCGTCCACGTGTATCCAATCCCGCACGTTGGAACCATCGCCGTAGAGCTTGGGACGCGCGCCGCAGAGGACGTTGGTGATTTGCCTCGGGATGAACTTCTCGACATGCTGGCGTGGACCGTAGTTGTTCGAGCAGTTCGAGATGGTTGTCGCCACGCCATAGGTGCGGTGCCATGCGCGCACGAGCAGATCGCTGGCGGCCTTTGTAGAACTGTAAGGCGAGCTGGGGCAATAGGGGGTCGCTTCCGTGAAGCGCGTCGTATCGTCGAGGTCCAAGTCGCCGTACACCTCGTCGGTTGAGATGTGGTGAAAGCGCGTCCCGTACTTTCGGCATGCTTCCAGCAGGTGATACGTTCCCTCGATGTTAGACGAGACAAAAGGCGCAGGATCGGCGATGGAGTTGTCGTTATGGGTCTCGGCGGCAAAGTGGACGATCGCGTCGACGCAGGGGACGAGCTCGTCAAGCAAGGCGTCATCGCAGATGTCACCCACGACGAGCTTCACCCTGCTTTCAGGAACGCCGGTCAGGTTCCCCCTGTTGCCGGCATAGGTGAGCTTGTCGAGGACCACGATGCGCACATCCGTGTTGTCAACGAGCCAGCGGACGAAGTTGCTCCCGATGAAGCCCGCCCCTCCCGTGACCATAACCGAATTCGGCTCAAACATCATTCCACCTTCCCCATCTCAGGCAAGTGCATCAGATACTCGTCAAGCGCTTCCCTCCAAAAACGCATCTCGTCCCCGATCGTGTTCGCCAGATGCCTGTTTTCCAAACTCGAGTTCTTTGGCCGATCTGCGCTTCTCGGATTGAGCTCCTTGTACTGAGCGCTCGTCACCGGGACGACCCTGCATTCAAGCCCTGAGCCTTCCATGATGGCGGCAGCGAACTCAGCCCACGAGCAGACTCCCTTGCCCGTGCAATGGTATACGCCGTAATCCTCCGTCAAGGCTATCTTCAGGATCTCATACGCCAGATCGTTGGCGGAAGTCGGATTGCCCCTCTGATCGCCCACGACCATCACCTCATCGTGGGTTTTCCCCAAAGACCTCATCGTCTTCACGAAGTTGCGCCCCGAATAGCCGTAGAGCCAAGCCGTGCGGACGATGAAATACCTTGGGTTCTCCTTCATCACCGCCAGCTCTCCGGCCAGCTTGCTGCGTCCATAGGCGGATGCGGGATGGGTGACATCGCCCTCCAGACGCGCCCCCGGCTCGCTCCCCGAGAAAACGTAGTCGGTCGAAACCTGCAGGATCTTGGCGTTCTGCCGAGCCGTCGCCCTCGCCAAGTTCGAAGGTCCTCCGGCATTCACCCGAAAAGCCTCGTCCTCATCAGTCTCGCATCGATCAACGTCTGTCATGGCCGCGCAGTTTATCACAAGGTCATAACGGCGTCCCGCAAACCAGCTCTCTACCGCGTCTCTCTGGGTTATGTCCAATTCGTCGCGATCGACGTAGTCAACGAAGGCCCCTTCGTAATCAGGGGGGACAGCGCCTATCTCCGCTTGGAGAGACGCTATGCAACGCCTCAGCTCGCTGCCAAGCTGGCCGCGAGCGCCCGTGACAAGCAGTCTCATTCCTGCTCCCACTCTCTATGAGGGGCGATCTTCCCTTCCGCGACCCTCTTCAAGTGCTTGCCGTATTCGCTCTTTCCATAGCGGTCTGCGGCCTGGAGCAGAGCCTCCCGGTCTATCCAGCCATTGCGGTAGGCGACCTCCTCCAAGACCGAGACGGAAAGCCCCTGGCTACGCTCGGCGACGCGCACGAACTCAGACGCCTCGAACAGCGACTCCATGGTCCCCGTGTCCAACCATGCGTAACCTCGTCCCAATGTGACCACGTTGAGAGACCCATCTTCCAAATACCTTTTGTTCAGATCGGTTATCTCGAGCTCACCGCGGGACGAAGGCTTGACTTGCTTGGCGAAGTCGCACACGCGGGAATCGTAGAAGTACAGGCCCGTGACCGCGTAGTTGCTCTTCGGGTGCTGAGGCTTCTCCTCGATGCTCACGACGTTAAACGCCTCGTCGAACTCCACCACGCCGAACCTCTCAGGGTCCTCGACATGGTAGCCGAAGATCGTCGCGCTGCCTTCACCCTCAGCCCGCTTGACGGCGTTGCGCAAATGCTTCTCCAGGCCGTTGCCGTAGAAGATGTTGTCGCCGAGAACAAGCGCGCAGCACTCTCCCCCGATGAAGCTCTCCCCGATGACAAATGCCTGGGCGAGGCCGTCTGGCGAGGGCTGCTCCGCATACGACAGGGCGATGCCGTACTGCGACCCGTCTCCGAAAAGCCTCCTGAAGTTCGGGAGGTCATCGGGAGTCGAGATGATGAGGATGTCCCTTATGCCCGCCATCATGAGAACCGAGAGGGGGTAGTAGACCATCGGCTTGTCATACACGGGGAGCAGCTGCTTGCTCGTAACGGTGGTAAGCGGATAGAGCCTCGTTCCGCTGCCGCCGGCAAGGACTATGCCCTTCATGATTCGGGACAGCTCCAGTAGTCAATTCCGGCTATCTCGCCGTTCTCAGCCCACTCGCTCCAGCCGAAGCTCTCAGAGTGGATGCGGTAAAGCACGTCATATTCATCGGAGATGGCACCTGAAAGGACGATCTGGAGAGCTTCCAGATGCTTGGACTCGCCCTCCGTCCCCGCCATGGCTCCGTCGGCAAACCACGAGCTTTGCTCATCAAAACTCGGGTCCCTTTGCCAGCCCGTAGATTTAACGGCCACATTGTAGCGAATGGAGCCCTTTACCGAGTCATCGAGCCTCAGCCTCAGGGCCTCGAGGGACTGGCTCTCATCCAAAGTACCTACTACGGCGCCTTCGCTATAGCCATCCTTCCAACCGACAAAAGCAATGTGTGCGTCTGCCGTGACAAGCCCCTTCCCATCAAAAGAAGCTGGATCTTCCAGCGAGGGAAAGGATCTGTCCACCCCCTTTTGCACTAATGCTACTTGCATGCCGTTTACGCGGAACGAATACAGCTTGGCGATATCGTCAACCGGTCCGATCTTGCGCATCTTGCCCTTTTCGATCCAAACCACCTTCTGACAGATACGCTGAACCTGGGCAAAGCTATGGGAGACGAAAAGGACCGTGACGCCGTAATCCTGGATGAGCTCGCTGATGCGTTTCTCGCACTTTTCTTGAAAAAACTGATCGCCCACCGAAAGGGTTTCATCTACGATCAGAATATCCGGCACAATAACCGTAGCAACGGCAAACGCAATACGCGCAACCATACCTGATGAATAGTTCTTCATAGGCATGTCCAAGAAATCGTGCAGCTCAGCAAAATCAACTATCTCGTCGAAGTGCTCGTTAATGTACTGCTTCGTATAGCCAAGCAGCGCCCCGTTCAAATAGATGTTTTCCCGAGCAGTCAGCTCCATATCGAAGCCAGCTCCAAGCTCGATGAGCGGAGCGATGACTCCCTTTGCGGTGCAAGTGCCCTTCGAAGGCTCAAGCACGCCTGCGACAATTTTGAGCATAGTGGACTTCCCGGACCCGTTCGTTCCAACAAGGCCAAACACCTCCCCCTTCCGAACCTGAAAGCTAATGTCGTCCAAAGCCACAAAGCTCTTAAACATGAGCTCACGCTTTGCCAGCTTGATAAAGTACTCCTTCATGCTGTTAAGCTGCTCACTCGCCATATTGAAAATCATGCTGACGTGATTCACGTCCACCACGACATCGTCATCGCAGACAGCCCCACGCGTAGCATCTTCAAGAACAGGATTGCTCATATCGCATCCACCCTTAAATGTGCAAGATAAACCGACTCTCGGTTTTCCGAAAAACGACATAGCCAACAACAAAGGTAACCGCAGCCATCACCAGGCACACGATATTGGTCTGCAGCGTGGGGGTCGTGCCGTACAGCATAATGTCACGAAAATACGTAACGTATTGATACATGGGGTTAAACTGCATCAACGACTGCATCCAAGGAGCCAAGATCTCAAACGGATAGAAGAGAGGCGTTGCATATGTCCACGCCGTAATGACAACACCCCACAGGTGCATGATATCCCGGAAAAACACCGCCAGAGACGACAGCAGCAAACCCAAGCCACTGCAAAACACCATCATGTACAGCAAAAGCAGGGGGAGCAGCAGGGCATTCACCGTTGGAGCAATGCGGAAAAAGAGCATGACCAGCACGACAGCAATAAGAGAAATGGCGAAATTAACCAAAGCGAACATAACGCTTTCAAGGGGGAACACCATCTTCTCTATGCGTATCTTTTTCAGAAGCGAGGCTGAATACACAATGGAGCCCATCGCTGAGGACGTGGAGTCCGACATAAGCTGAAAAAGCGTATTTCCTAAGATAAGATAGATGGGAAAGTGCTCGATCTGGAATTTGAAGACATAGGAAAAGACCGCCGAGAGGACAATCATCATGAGAAGAGGATTGAGCACACTCCATAGCACGCCCAAAACACTTCGCCTATATTTGAGCTTAAAATCCTTGCCAACTAGAGTTTTGAGAACAAACCAGTTGTGCTGGAACTCCGAAGCATGCGTCGGTGACTCACTTGAAGCCGACATGGTTACGTAGATCACCTCCACAAGTTGCAAGACAAGTGCTTATTCTATTTCATTTTGGGTCATTTTGGAAACGGGCCTTCGTCAGACAGAAAAAACACCAAACTCCCAGCCTAGCTTTGATCAAAGGAGCGAAGGTGCTCGGCAGGATAAAGCATCTCATCAGGATGTCGTATGCCCGATTATCGTTCTTTGACGGCCATCCCCCCTTGATCAGCGTTGTAAAGTGCTTTAATGGAACAACACGTTCGCATGTTCAAGAGAAAGACAGGGAGATACCAGCCGATGAGCCACCAGGGCCATGCCAACTCACGCGTTCAGTTCATGAACTGCCTGAACGTCCTCGCTTGCTTTGCCGTGATCTGCCTCCACTGCTCTCAGGTGGTTTTTCGCCCTTCGGCGAGCATCACCTGGTACTACTCCGTAGTGATGCAATCGGTTTTCATCTTCGCCGTTCCGATCTTCTTCATGCTCTCCGGGGCCAACCTCCTCGGCTACCGGAAGAGATACTCCACGAAGACGTTCTTCAAGAAGCGGCTCAAGAAAACCCTCGTCGCCCTGATCGTAGGAAGCGCCCTGGTTTACTGCATTACCTGCTTTTGCCCTGAGCTGTTCTGCCGAGTGCCGAGAAGATTCTCGCTCCTCGACTTCGTCTCGCTTTTCCTGAACAACGAAATCGAGCCCATCTACTGGTTCTTCTACGTGATCCTCGTCGTCTACTTGATGACCCCTCTTCTGAGCTTGCTGGCAGACTCGAAGAAGGTTTTGCTGTACGCGATCCTGCTGCTTGGCTTCGCCTCGTCGGTTTTGCCCTTCCTCAGCCGATACGTTCCCGCCTTCCTTTTCCTGCAGAGCCTCTTCGGGGCCCAAGCCCTTACCGGAGGAATCACGTTCTTCCTCCTCGGATACTACCTCCAGAACTACGCCCCCAGGCAGAGGCCCGCTCCCTGCGTCCTCGCATTTGCGCTCTTCACGGCCCTCATGATCGCGGCGACCATAGCGATCAACCTCGACGCCGTTCAGCAGCCGGACATCTCCTACGAGGGCTTCTTCTCCAACGCCTTCTCCTTCTTCTCGATAGGGGCATCGTCTGCCCTGTTCCTTCTCTTCAAGTCCGCGGAGCCTCGGTTCCAGCAGCTGTCCAGCGCGCATAAGAGCGTCTTGCAGCGCTTGTCCTCTGCGAGCTTGGGCGTCTACGTCATCCATCTGCTCGTAATGGACTACATAGCCTTCGTGCTACCCCATCCTTGGTCCATCTCCATGACCATAGAGCCTCCCGTCGTCTACCTCATCACGGTAGTCATCGTCATGATTGCGCAAAGCGCGTGGACAGCGGGAAAGAAGGGGCTGGCGAGAGGGAAAGCGAGCCTTTCGAGAAGTTGAAAAATTCGCCGCGCGATCTCCTGTCGGCAAAACCCTCGGTATAATACCCACCATGGACAACATCAACTCACAAGTTGCGGCAACGAATGCCGACGATGCCGCCCGCGCCGCTGCTTCTGCGGATACATCAGCCGCCCCCGCAACCGTCACCGCACCCTCAGACGGTCATCGGCCTCGCGTTGCCGTGGTCACCATGGGCGTGAAGCTCGGGGACGAGACGCGCGGGTACACGCGCTTTCGGTTCCTCTCCGAGCTGCTCGTGCGCGAGGGCTTCGACGTCGACCTCTTCACCTCGTCGTTCCAGCACTGGGAGAAGGCGCAGCGCGACACCGCGCGGGCGTGCTACCGAAACCTCCCCTACCGCGTGCGCTTCATCGAGGAGCCCGGGTACAAGAAGAACCTCGACCTCGCGCGCATCCGCAGCCATCGCATCGCGGCGAAGAACCTGCGGCGCATGCTCGGCGAGGCGCTCGCGCATGACCCGCATGCGTATCGCCTCATCTACGCCGAGATCCCGCCCAACGACGTCGCGCGCACGTGCGCTGAGGTCGCGCACGACCACGGCGTCCCCTTCGTGGCCGACATCAACGACCTGTGGCCCGAGGCCATGCGCATGGCCGTCAACGTCCCCGTCGTGAGCGACATCGCGTTTCATCCCTTCGCGCGCGACGCGAAGGCGACTTACCGACTGCTCTCCGCCGCTGTGGGAACCTCCGACGAGTACGCGGCGCGCCCCTTGGCCGACCGAGAGGCGCCCTGCCCCACCGTCACTGTGTACGTGGGCAACGACCTCGCGACGTTCGACGCAGGAGTCGCCGCGAATGCGCCGCGCATCAGCAAGCCCGCCGGCGAGTTCTGGGTCACCTACGCCGGCACGCTCGGCGCAAGTTACGACATTGCCACGCTCGTTGAGGCCGCGAGCGCGCTCAACGACAGGAAATCATCGGGGCCCACGAAGCGCGTCCGCGTGAAGATCCTCGGCGACGGCCCCGACCGCGCCTCCCTCGAGGAGCTCGCCACGCGCAGAGGCGCCCCCGTCGACTTCCTCGGCTACACGCCCTACGACCAGATGGCCGCTTACCTCAGCGCGTCCGACGTCACGGTGAACTCGCTCGTGGCCTCCGCGCCGCAGAGCATCGTCACCAAGATCGGCGACTACCTGGCCAGCGGCAAGCCCCTGATCAACACCGGATCGAGCCCCGAGTTCCGCGCCAAGGTCGCCAGCGATGGCTTCGGCGTCAACGTGCCCGCCGAGAACGTCACCGCGCTCGCAGACGCCATCTGCGAGCTGGCCGCCAACCCACGAGCGTGCGCAGACATGGGAGCGCGAGGGCGCACCATCGCCGAGCAGCAGTTCGACCAGCCCAAGGCGTACCTCAAGATCGTGGATTTGATACGCAGTTTGCTCTAGTCTGCTGCACGCAAACGCGCTTCGGAGGAAAATATCTGATTTGGGTTTCGCTTTCTACAGCCAACGTCGGCATGCGCGAGTCGCCACATGCCGACGTCGCGCGCAGCAAGCTCAACCCGCCAAGGCAACCAACGACGAAGGACCCTCATGGCTGAAGCCGTATCGCGTCACATAGCGTTCTCCCCACCTGACATCACCGAGGAGGACATCAGCGAAGTCGTCGAGGCGCTGCGCAGCGGCTGGATCACCACCGGCCCGCGCACCAAGCAGTTCGAGCGCGACCTCGTCGCGTTCACCGGCGCAGCAGGCGTGGCCACCTTCTCCTCGGCCACGGCGGCGCTCGAGTGCGCCCTGCACGCCTTGGGCATCGGCCCTGGTGACGAGGTTATCACGAGCGCCTACACCTACACGGCCTCGTGCTCGTGCATCTGCCACGTCGGTGCCACGCCTGTCCTCTGCGACACGGCGCCCGGCTCCTTCGAGATGGACTACGATCGGCTCCCGAGCCTCGTCACCGAGCGCACACGCGCGATCATCCCCGTTGACATCGCCGGCCGCATGGTCGACTACGACCGGCTGACCGCAGCCCTCGAGAGCGCCTCGAGCCGCTGGAAGCCGGCGAACGCCGCTCAGGCGCGCTTCACGCGCCCTGTCATCATCGCGGACGGCGCGCACTCGCTCGGCGCCACCTACCACGGCCGCGCGTCGGGCTCCGTCGCCGACTTCACCGCGTTCTCGTTCCACGCCGTGAAGAACCTCACCACCGCGGAGGGCGGCGCGCTCGCCTGGCGCGAGGGCGCGGCCGACTCCGACGAGTTCTACCATGAGCTCATGCTGCTCTCCCTGCACGGCCAGAGCAAGGACGCGCTGGCGAAGGACCGCGCGGGCGCCTGGGAGTACGACATCGCGTTCCCCGGCTACAAGTGCAACATGACCGACCTGCAGGCAGCGCTCGGGCTCACGCAGCTCAGGCGCTATCCCGCGCTCATGGCGCGGCGCCACGAGATCATCAGGCAGTACGAGGACGGACTCGCCGCGCTCGACGTGGAGACCCTCGCGCACGCAGGCGACGTGTCGGGTGGCAGCTTCCAGTCAAGCGGACACCTCATGCTCACGCGCCTTAAGGGCAAGGGTCTCGGCTTCCGCAACCAGCTCATCGAGCGCATGGCCGCCGCCGGCGTGGCGGCGAACGTGCACTACAAGCCGCTGCCGCTGCTCACGGCCTACAGGAACATGGGATTCGACATCGCCGACTTCCCCTGCGCCCTCGCCCAGTATGAGAACGAGGTGACCTTGCCGCTGCACACGCTGCTCGCCGACGATGACGTGGCCTTCGTGCTCGACACGTTCAAGCGCGCTTACGCGGGCTTGGAAGCCGAAGGCGTCCGCTAGATGTACCAGCGCTTTGGAAAACGCCTGTGCGACATCGTGGTCAGCGTGGTCGCGCTGCCCTTCGTGCTGCTCATCATCGCCGTGCTCGCGCCGCTCATCCACTTCGAGGACGGCGGCCCCGTGTTCTACAACGCGCCGCGCGTGGGCAAGGACGGACGCGACTTCACGATGTACAAGCTGCGCTCCATGCGCGTGAACGCGCCCGACCTGCTCATGCCCGACGGGTCGACGTACAACGGCGAGGACGACCCGCGCATGACGCGCGTGGGCGCCTTCATGCGCAAGACGAGCCTCGACGAGATGCCGCAGTTCCTCAACGTGCTGAAGGGCGACATGAGCGTAGTGGGCCCCCGCCCTGACCTGCGCCGCGAGACCGAGCTCTACCAGGGCGAGGAGCACCGCAAGCTCACCGTGAAGCCCGGCGTCACCGGCTATGCCGCCGTCTACGGCCGCAACTCGCTCCCCTGGCACAGCCGCCTCGCCCTCGACATCTACTACGTCGATCACCTGAGCTTCCCCCTCGACGTCAAGGTGTTCTTCAAGACGTTCTCCACCGTGCTGGGCCAGGAGGGCGTTTACGTGGAGGAAGGCGGCGAATAACATGGCGGACCAACCCCTCGTAAGCGTCATCGTGCCCATCTACAACGCCGAGCCGTTCCTCGAGCAGTGCCTGGAAAGCATCGAGGCGCAGACGTGTCGCAGCCTTGAGATCATCTGCCTCAACGACGGCTCAACCGACCAATCGCTCGCCATCATGAGGCGGCACGCCGCAGCCGATGATCGCATCATTGTCATCGACAAGCAGAACCAGGGGTATGGGGCGACGTGCAACCGCGGGCTCGACGTGGCGCGTGGCGCGTGGATCGCCATCGTTGAGCCTGACGATTGGATCGAGCCGGACATGTACCGCGCCATGCTCACCTTCGCAAACCGGCTGAAAAAGCCCATCGACATCGTCAAGACCCCTTATTGGCGCATCATCAACCCCGACACCAAGCAGCAGAGGAAGATAAACTGCAGCTACCGTCGGCGCGTGAAGCCCGGCGAGCAGCCCTTTGCCGTCAACATGGCGCCCCACCTGCTGCGCCACCATCCCTCGATCTGGTCGGCGATCTATCGCGCCAGCTTCCTCGAGGATCGCCACATCCGGTTTCACGAGATTCCTGGAGCAGGATGGGCCGACAACCCCTTCCTGATCGACACCTTGTGCCAGACGGATCGCATCGCCTATCTCGACGAGCCCTTCTACTGCTATCGTGAGGAGACCGAGGAGAAGTCAAGGGCCTCCGCCCTCAACAACACCATGATGCCGTTTGACCGGTGGGATGACATGATGGACGTGCTCGAGCGCTTGGGGATAGAAGACGCGACCATCCTGCAGGAGCAATACCAGCGCGCGTTCACCTACTATGGCGGCACCATAGAGCATACGGGCGAGCGCGCTGACGTCCTTGCGAGGATGGAGGCGGTCATGGGTCGCATGACCCGCCCCGAGCTCGTGCTGGGCAACCCCAACCTCTCTCCTGCGCAGAAAGAGCTCTTTGCTGACTCCCTCGGCATCGAGGCGCCCGCGCGCAGCAATGCCGTTTGGGCGAGGAAGCTCGTGGGAGAGGCGGCCTACACGTTGAGAAACGCAGGACTCGCCTATACGTTGAATATGATCAGAAAGATCTGATCTGCGATTTCCTCCGCAAACCATACCAAACCTGTCCATCAGCTAGGAGAAGAGCCCTTCCATGCACAGCGACCCAAGCGCCCTCGTCACCGTCATCGTGCCCATCTACAACGTCGAGAAGTACCTCGAGCAGTGCCTTTCGAGCATCGCCTCGCAAACGCATGAGTCGCTGGAAGTTCTCTGCATCAACGACGGCAGCACCGACTCGTCGCGAGACATCGCCGAGCGGTTCGCGAGCAACGACAAGCGATTCGTCGTCATCAGCAAGCGCAACGAGGGCTATGGCGCCAGCTGCAACCTCGGCATCGAGAAGGCCCGCGGAAAGTGGATCTCCATCATCGAGCCCGATGACTGGATCAGTCCCACCATGTACGAGGACATGCTCAACTTGGCTGGTCGATTCGAGGAAGAAGTCGACGTGGTGAAGACGCCTTGGATCGAGGTCCGCTTCTGGGACAACCCGGAAACCCAGGCGGAGCGGCCTTGCACCCTGTACAAGCGGATGAAGACGTCGATTGAGCCCTTTGTGATCAAGGACAACCCCATCCTCCTAGAAGCGCATCCCTCGATATGGTCGGCGCTCTATCGCAAGAAGTTCCTTGACGAGAAGAACATCAGGTTCATCCCCTACCCCGGCGCAGGATGGGCTGACAACCCCTTCCTCATCGAATCGCTTTGCCAGGCAAGCAGCATCCTCTATCTCGACACGCTGTATTACCACTATCGGACTGACCTTCCCGGGTCGACTCTCAACCATCAGAGCGACGAGGCCATCGCAAGGCCGTTCGACCGGTGGATTGACATGATGCGCATGCTTGACGAGTTGGGCGTTGACGATCGGGGCGTGCTCGAGGCCCACCACGTCAGGGGATTCGACTACGTCGCCGGAGCCATCTGCGACGACGGCTGGGACAACCCCCTCGTCCGATCGAAGACGCGCGAGGTCTTCGAGATGATGGACGAGTCGATCGTCGTGGAGTGCCCGAGGATCAACGCGCGCAAGAAACGCCTCTTCTTCGAGGTAACGGAAAGGCCCGCGCCCCGTCTCTTCCGCTTGACGAGAGCCAAGTTCCTCGCAAGCGAGACGCTCCACCTGATCAAGATCTACGGCATCAAGCTGATCACCGAGCACGCCTCCTTCCACCTTCCCTCAGAGGCGTAGGCCAACGAGAGGGCTGTGACAGAGGCCGCGTCCGCAAAACCACGTACAGGCAGGCGAAAGCGCTGTCGTAGACGCAAAATCGGGGTTGCAGCAGAAGCTGCAACCCCGATTCCCCTACCTAATGCCGCTTCGCTTGCGTTCGAAGCATCACCTCAGATGCGGGTTAGTTCCCTCCCGTGTCGATGACTTCCTTGGACTCAAGGTCAACCGCCCCATCGCTGGTTGACGTCTTGTCCACGACCGTCGCGGGATCCCCGCCGCTGTCAACTACGGACATGAGCTCAGCCCACTCCTGGGGGGCATAGGTCGTCAACCACAATCCGGTGTCTGCGTCCATGTCCCCCTCCGTGGGGCCCGTGCACGAGTAGACCGTCACCTCGTCTGCCTTGGCAAGGTCGAGAGCCCACGAGACGAGGTCGCCCATGGGGATGTCGGTCTGGATCATGGACGAGAGCGTCTCAATCTGCCCGGGAATCTGGTCAAGCGGAGCAGAGAGAATCTGCTTCATCATGGCTATCATCATGGCGCGGATGTTAGCCTGGCGAATGACGTCTCCACCGGCAACATCAGGCGTATTGTAGCCTGTCCTCATGCGCGCGAGCGCAACAGCCTGCTCGCCGTTGATGACCTGCTCGCCTTTCTCGACATGAACCGAGGGCCGGTCGTTCGTGTAGACTTGGTAGTCGATCGTGTAGGGCACGTTGACGTGCAACCCGCCCAAGCTGTCGACAACGCCTTGGAGCTGATCGAACTCAACCTCCACATAATGGGCGATGGGCACGCCCGTCAGCTTCGAGACCGCCTCGATGCAGGCTATCTCTCCCTGCTCGGCGAATACCTGGTTCAGCTTCACCGTTCGCCCGTCGATCTGGTACTCCGTATCGCGGGGGACGGACACCATCGTCACCTGGGGCTTGTTCAAGTCGACGCGCGTCAATATCATCGCGTCGCTTCTCGCTCCGTATCCTTCCCAGTTGTCGGAACCTATCACCAGGACGTAGAACGGCTCTTGGTAGTCCGCCTCAGTCAGAACCGACGAGAGCGCGCCCAGGTCGCCGTCATATGAGAGCTTACCCGAGAGGTTGAGGAAGTACGCTCCTGCGGCGATCCCCACCCCCAGCAGCACTACCAGAAACGCGCCCAAGACGCCCAGCAGTATCTTCTTGCCCTTCTTCTTTTTGGCGGGCATCTGAATGTCTCCCTCCGCGCCCCCGCCGTAGGGCGAAGGATAGGCCGCCCGGGAAACCTGCCCATACTGGCCGTGTTGACCCGGCATCTGGCGTGGGGTGGCATAGCCGCGGTTAGCCGAAGCAGAACGCTGACCGACCGCAGGCCGTCCCGCGGGACGCTGGTATGAGGCAGCCGGCGAGCCGCCTCGCACGGGCTGCCTCGCGCCCTGCCCAGCCGAAGCCGAGGTGCGAGGGCTGCGCGGCGCAACGCCCGGTGCAGGCTGATGCGACCCAGCGCCTTCCTGGCGCCTCGCGTGAGCGTATCGCGGGTTGTTGTTTCCGTGCTGAGCAGTCACGAACAGCTCCTCCTTCTCTCTGCATGGCTCGAATGAATCTACCATCTGGCACGATCATCTCTCCCATGCCTGCAAAACGAGTAGACCCTTCTGTTTACTTCTGCGGAGTCAGCACCGTTTTCGTGTTGATCGGAGCCTCAGGCGAGTCGGAGAACCCCTCGTCCTGGACGTTGACCGTAGACGGATCGCCGCCCAGGTCAACCACTTGCATCAGCTTCTCCCAGCGGTCAGGGTAGTACGTGGTGAGCCAGAGGCCGCTCTCCGCGTCAGTGTCGCCGTTCACAGGGCCGGTCGTCCCGTATACGGTGACCTCATCCGCCTGCGACAGCTGCGTGATCATCCCGAGAGCATCCTCCTTGGCGATGTTCGTCTCCACGAAAGGCAGGAGCGCCTCGGCGGTCCCCGCAGGATCCTCTGCAGACAGCACGAGGTCGAGCATGGTCGTCAGCATCTGGCGGTCAACAGCCTGGCGAATCACATCTCCCAGAAATCCGTACTGGGGGTAGCCCGTCCGGGCTCGAGAAATGGCCATGACGCGCCACGGGTCGAGGGTCTGCACACCCGCCGTGTACTCCTCATCAGGGAAGTCCTTGGTGTAGAAGCTGTACGAGAAGTCGTAGGGAACGTCAACCTCAATGCCGTTGAAATAGCCGACGATGCTCTGAAGCCCGTCGAAGCCAACGGTAACGTAGTCAGTCACCGGCACCCCTGCGATGGTGGAGACCGCCTTGCATGCAGCCTCAGCGCCGCCGCGCTCATACGCCATGTTGACCTTGATCTTGCTGCCGTCTTCCCATGTATAAGCCGTGTCGCGGGGAATGGTCACCAGCGTCACCAAGCTGTTGGCGAGGTCAACGCGGGCCAGCATCAAAAGGTCGGAGCGGCCTGGCGAGTATTTCTCCCACTCGTCATCGCCTATCACGGCAATGTAGCGCACGTCGTTCGTCTGAGCATGGTCCGAAACAGCCAGATCCGTGCCGCTCCTCTCCTCAGAAGACCCACTCGAACTGCTCTGACAGCCCGACAGAAGAACCAAGCTCGCCAAAGCGAGGCAAGCGAGCAGAGCACCCGCCACACGCAACGTGACACCTTTGCCCTTTAAGCCAACGACACCCACCGCAAAACACTCCTTCACATGCTATCCAAATGCAATAACGCGCTCATGTGGAATAATGAGCCATCAGACAGTCTACCAGATTCGAGCGCAAGCGAATCACCTTGAAGGAGCATGGCTATGCAACACCCAAAACTATCGTTTGTCGTTCCGGTGTACAACATCGACCGCTACCTCGACGAATGCCTGGGATCGCTCTGCGGGCAAACCTATTCGAACCTGGAGATCATATGCGTAGACGACGGCTCTTCTGACAACTCCCTTGACGTGCTGCGAACGTGGGAGCAGCGCGATGACCGGGTGAAGGTCTTCTCCCAGGCAAACAAGGGGGTGTCGCGCGCTCGAAACGAGGGCATGAGGCGGGCTACCGGCGAGTACATCGGCTTCGTCGACGGAGACGACTACCTCGACCTCGACGCCGCGGAGAAGATCATGGAGAAGATCCTCGCCCACGAGGCGGACATCGTCGTGTACGGAGGGAGGGCCTTCCCGGAAACACAGTGGGTGACCGAGGTGTTCGGTCCGCGCGACGTCGTGAGAGAAGGCGATGGCCGCCTCATGATCTTCGAGGAGCGCGGCTGCATACCCTCCGCCTCGAACAAGGTGTATCGCCGCAGCCTCTTGGAGCAAAACAGCTTGGAGTTCAACGAGAGCCTCATCTTGGGTGAAGACACCTCGCTGCAGTTCCTCATCTTCCCCTTGGCCCAGCGAGTCGTCTTCATGTCGAACCGCTTCTACCACTACCGCTTCAATCGCGAGGGGTCGGCTGTCACCGAGGAGTTCAAGAACAAGCTCCCCCAGCTCCTCAAGCACATAGGCGTCTTCAGCTACATCTCAAGCGAGTGGGATCAACGCGGCTATCTGGCAGATTGCAAGCCGCAGTTCCTCTCCTGCCTGTCCTTCATCTTCAACGACTTCTTCGGCATGACGCCGGCGGAGCAGATCGAGTTCTCGAAGGAGTTCGAGCGCGCCTTCCTCGCCTTCTTCTCAAGACAAGATCTTCTCGGCGACATGCCTCGGGGCGTTCGTTACCGATACGAGCTGTTCTTGGCCCTCGCCCAGAAAGCAAGTACTCATGACAGCATCTGGACGGACATGACGGCGTTTCGAGCCAAGGACGCGTGCCTCAACATAGGACGAAAGTTGCTTCGCAGAGGCTAAGACTACCTGCTCACGCCTATCTTGCGCTTAACCTTCTGCACGTCTCGGTAGAGGCGCACGCGACGAGGCGACCAGCAATCCCTCAACCTCACGAACCCGCACGGGTTCTTCATGAGAAGGCAGAGGTCGCTCCACTGCTCAGAGGTGTAGTGGAAAGGATCGAGGATGCCCTCCTCATCATGACGCAAGAAGTCGGCGGCCATCTTCTTCGCGTACTCCTCGTGATAGGCAGGATCGATGCGGTTGTAGTTCCAGAAGCAGCATCCGCCGAATTTCCTCGCGGCCATAACGGGGAGAAGGGGGGCAAAGCGATTCAGGTCGCCCTTCAAGAAGCGCTCCAGGTAATCATACTCAGCCGACACGCTGTAGATCTTGTCCTTCTGGTTGATGGACGACGACTCGTTGTCCTGGCGATAGAACACGAAGGAATCGCTCATGAGATACGCCGTCTGAGCGCATGCCCAAAGCATGAAGGAGAAGGAGGTGTCTTGGTATGCCGCACCTGGAGTTTCCTGCAGCTTCAGTCCATTGTCCGCAATGACAGACCGTCGCACCAAGGTAGCCCAGAGGGCAGACGGAAGATGGAAGCACTCGACGTGCTCGCGGGGATCGAGGACGAATCCGCAGAGCGCCTGATCGTTGAAGTGAATCTCTTCCGTTTTGTCGCAGGGGGTCGACCAGTAGTACTTCACGTCAGCCCGCACGATGTCGACGTCGTTCGCCTCGGCATGCCCGACCATGCTCTCGAGCATGGTGGCGTCGCAGAAGTCATCCGACTCGAGCACACCCACGTAATCGCCCGTCGCGGCGGCAAAGCCAACGTTGAGCGAATGCCCGTACCCCGCGTTCGGCTTCGTAATCACCTTGAAGCGAGAATCGCGTTTCTCGTATTCGCGAAGAATGGACAGAGAGCCGTCGGTCGACCCGTCGTCAACGCATATCACCTCAAAGTCCTGAAGCGTCTGATGAAGCAGGCTGTCAAGGCACTGCCTCAGGTATCTCTCTACGTTGTAAACGGGAACTATGATAGAGGCTCTCAAGTCAACTCCACAATCTCGCTTTTCCATTACCCGCGCGTGAACCGGTACGTCGGCACAGCGCTTTCCAGCACGCGGATGGCTTCCTCGTCCGTGGACGCGATGACGGCCCTCAGCTCCTCGAGCTTGGCAGCCACCTCGTCGTAGCTGATCTCCTGGCCGACCGATACCATGATGGACGAGCTGCCCGTGGGAAGCGTGTCCTCCTCGTCCATCAGCAGCTCCTCGTACATCTTCTCGCCGTCGCGCAGGCCCGTGAACTCGATCTCGATGTCCTCGCCGAGCTTCAGGCCCGACAGGCGGATCAGGTTGCGCGCCAAGTCGAGGATCTTCACCGGCTCGCCCATGTCGAGGATGAAGATCTCGCCGCCGCGCGCCATGCCGCCCGCCTGGATGACCAGGCGCGTCGCCTCGGGGATGGTCATGAAGTACCGCTCGATGTCAGGGTGCGTCACCGTTACGGGGCCGCCCTGCGCGATCTGCCGCTTGAACAGGGGAATCACGCTGCCGTTCGAGCCGAGCACGTTGCCGAAGCGCACTGCCGTGAACACCGTCTTCGACGTGCGCGCATAGTACTGCATGATCATCTCGCCCATGCGCTTGGTGGCGCCCATGACGCTCGTGGGGTTCACCGCCTTGTCGGTCGAGATGAAGATGAAGCGCGCCACCCCGTGCGCGTCAGCCGCGCGCACCACGTTCAGCGTGCCGAACACGTTGTTGCTGATCGCCTCGCGCGGGCACGCCTCCATGAGCGGCACGTGCTTGTGCGCTGCCGCGTGGAACACCGCCGACGGCGCGTAGCGGGCGAACACCTCCTCGACGCGCGCCTCGTCGCACACGCTGCCGATCTCGACCTCCACGTCGAGCTCGGGGTGCTCGGCGAGCAGCTCGTTGCGCAGCATGTACGCGTCGTTCTCGTAAATGTCGAACACCACGATGCGCGCAGGGCCGACCTTCGCCAGCTGGCGGCAGAGCTCGCTTCCGATGGAGCCGCCGCCGCCCGTCACCAGCATCGTGTTGCCCGTGACGTACGTTGCCGCCGTGCGCGTGTCGAGCACGATCTCGTCACGCCCGAGGAGGTCCGTCACGTCGACGTCGCGAAACGCCACCACGCCCAGGTCCTCGACGTCGATGTCGCGGATGTTGGGGAGCGTGCGCAGCGTGCACTCGGTGGACGTGCAGATGGAGTAGATCTTCTTGCGCTCGGCAGCCGTGGCGGAGGGGATGGCCACCACGATCTGGCTCACGTCATACCGCCTTACCAGCTCGGGGATGTCGTCGGTCGACCCGACGACCTTGACGCCGTGGATGCGCTTGTTCTTCTTCAGCGGGTCGTCGTCGGTGGCGGCCACCGGCACGCCCGGCATGTTCGGATCCTTCGAGAGCATGCGGCCGATGGTCAGCGCGCCCGTCTCGCCCGCGCCCACGATGAGCGTGCGCGGGCTCTCCCCTGACGCGGGCCGCAGCTGGCGCTTCTTGCTCTTGACGATGCGCCACAGCATGCGCACGCCGCCGACGAAGAGCACCAGCAAGATGCCCGAGCTCACGAACACCCTGATGGGAAGACGCACGTCCGCGAGCCACAGGAACACCGCGCCCAAGAGCGTGGACACGAACATCGACAGCACGATCTGGAGGAGCTCGTCGATGCCGGCGTACTCCCAGAGGTTGTTGTACAGGCGAAAGCCCGCTAAGACGCCCACGTTGATCAGCGCGAGGATGCCCAGGATGAAGAATATCTCCGTGTTGACGAACACCTCGCCGTACACGTTCGTCAGAAGGGATGCGAGCCAATAGGCGACATAAGTGGAAGCCACGTCAGCAAAGAGAAGAACGCCCATCCTTCCCGCCGTGCGAATGTCCATAGAGCTCCTCACTCGTTACATTATGAGAACCTTGTAATTGTACTCGCAACTTACCCCACGGCACGGCAAACGCGGAATCCCCCACAATAAAAAAGCGGGCTGGAGGCCCTTCAAAGACCTCCAGCCCGCTCGCGATGCGTCGGAGAAGATCGGCGCCTACCTCAGGGCAACGCCGCCGTCAACGCAGCGGTCCTCCGTCTGGGCAGGAGCCGAAGAGCCCCCGTTGGAAGAGCCGCCAGAGGAGGAGCCGGTGTTGCTCGGCTGGGCAGCGGCGGCCGCCTCCGCTTCAGCTTGGGCCTGCGCAGCTGCCGCAGCCTCGGCCTCCGCCTCAGCTTGGGCCTGCGCCATGGCAGCCTCGGCCGCAGCCTTGCGGTCGATGGCATCCTGCTGGGTGGACCCGGAAGCACCGTCCTTGCCCACGTAGGTGACGTAGGCCACGTCGCCTTCGGACTTAAGCTCCATCTCCGCCAAGTTGGCGAGATCAATTTGCTCGAACAGGCACGTCGTGCCGTCTTCGAAGCCCACGAGGATGTCGTAGAGGGTCTCCTCCCCCTCTTCCTCGGGAGCGTAGAACAGATCAACGGTATCCTCGGCCTTGAACACGTCGCCTTCCGCCATCAGGCCGGCGGGGAAGCTCTCCTCGCCCGTTTTCTTGACGAAGAGGGACGTTACGTCGTTCGCCAGGCCGTTCGTCACCTCGATCTTGTACGCCGCGTCAGACTCCTTGCCGATGACCTGACGCTCCGGGGCAGCCGCCTGCTGAGAGGAGGCAGCCTCCTGAGGCTCCTGCTGGGGCTCCTGCGAAGAGCATCCCCACAGAGCGCCCATTCCCAGCGACAAGGTCAACACGACGGCAAAGCACTTTCTTCTCATTCTTGATCTCCTTCGATACTCAGCTGCGACAGCTCGACTACGGCGTCGCCAGAATCAACTATGAGCCTTACCACCTTATTTTCCGTCGGCAAGGCCGACTTGTCCAGATACGCTCGGTAACCGAAGTCGTTGACCGACTCGTCCTGCACGATGCTCATGCGAGAAGCCTCGTACCACACTCCCTCTTGAGCCTCCCCCGTCACCACCAGGTACACCTTCGACCCGAACGCGGCATAGCGAGGATCGAGTTCCCCCTCCACCTGAAGATAGGGCCCGTTCTCCTTCGCCGCTATCGTCGCGTCCGACGGAATCGACCGCACAGGCTTCGACACCGCGCGAACGGGAGCAGGAAAGATGGCAGGGTCGGTTGCGAAGAAGTCGATGTGCCGCTCTGCCCTCTCCACCACAACGCAGCTTGCGCCCTGCTCCTTCAAGTCGGCCAGGTTGTAGGGGATCATCTTGGAGAAGCACGCGCGCTCGAACTCCGTCGCGAAGAACGGAAGCAGCGCGTTGCCGAACGAGTCGCGGTACATGAGCAACGCGCCCTCAGACGAGGGGACGTCCGACTTCGTGCAGATGAAGGCATCCGTCGCCGCGTCGGCGTCGTTCGCGTACGAGAAGCGCTGCGACGCCTCGTATACTTCGAAGTCCTCGGGCTCAGGGCAGAGGGGAAGCAGCATGCGCTCGAGGTCGCCGACGAACTCGCCGTCGATGAAGGAAGCGGCGTTCCGGTAGTCCTCATGGTCCTTGCCGAGCGCGTCCATGATGCTGTCATACGCGATCAGGGCGCCCTCCCCGTTCCAGTGCGTATCCGTCCTCATGAACAAGGAGGCGCCGTCGTGCGAAAGAGGCTCGAACAAGTCCACGTACGAGACGCCCCGCTCCACGAGCTTCGCGCGGAGCACGTCGGCGCTTCGCATGCCCTCGCCCTCGAGGAGGTAATACGGCATGTGCTCCGCGGCAACTGAGTTCTTGTTAGGGGCGATGGTGAAGACGAACTCCGCCCCGCAGCCCTCCACGTACTCCTGCATGAGCGCGAGGTTGTAGGCGGCGTTGTCGGCCATGCACTCGCCCATGACGTCGCTCCGCTGGTAGTCGGCAAGCGTGCTCCCGTAGTAAAGCCAGCCGTCCGTTCCGACCACCACCTGATCGGTGGGCGACGTCCCGAAAAGCTTGGACTGCACGAGCGCGTTTGCCGTCATGAGCTGCTGGCGGAAGGCGAAGTGGTCGTCGAAGCAGGCGCCCGCCTCGGACAGGTAGTCCACGTTGAGCTTCCCGTCCTCCACGAGCTTCGGCCAGGGACTCAGCTCCTGCAGCTCCGCCTCTTCGTCAACGGGGGCAAAGGGGATGGCGACGAGCGGGACGAGCAGGACCGCGAGCACCAGCACGACAAACCCGAGCTGAAGCACCCGCCGCCTCGAGCCTTCGCCGCCTTTTCCCTGGAACAGTTCACTCATGGGACCCACCTAGAACCTGAAGTAGATGAACGGGTTGTACGATCCGCTCGAGAGATCCATCAAGCAGAGCGCGAGGAGCAGAAAGCCCAGCACGTAGGAAAGGCCGTGGGCGACGAGCGAAGCCGTGCCTCCCCTGCGGTCAAGCGCCCCCTCGATGCGCGCCTTGACCGGCGTCGCGGCGACGGCGGCAACCGCCATCGCCACGAGGAACTTCGGCGTGAACTGCTGGCAGGCGAGGAGCATCGAGGACGGGTCGAACGACCAGCCTGTGAACATCTGCGCGATGATGCCGGCTCCTTGAGCCAGGCTGTCAGCCCTGAACAGGACGAACGCGAGGCAAACCACCAGCAGCGTGTACAGGTGCCCCACGCAGCGCGGCAGCCTCTTGAGGGGGACCATGTTCTCCAGCATGAGAAACGCCCCATGGATAAGCCCCCATATGACGAAGGTCCAGTTCGCCCCATGCCAGAGCCCGCAGAGGAAGAAGACCGTGAGCTTGTTCACGTTGGTGCGAGCGCGCCCCTTGCGGTTGCCTCCGAGCGGGATGTAGAGGTACTCCTTGAACCATGTGGAGAGGGAGATGTGCCATCTTCGCCAGAACTCCTGGACGGTGCAGGAAACATAGGGGTAGTTGAAGTTCTCCTTGAAGCGAAAGCCGAACATGCGCCCGAGGCCGATCGCCATGTCGCTGTACCCCGAGAAGTCGAAGTAGATCTGGACCATGTACGCGAGCGCAGCCGTCCAAGCCGCGATGACGTTGAGCTCCTGCGGCGAGGCGGCGAACAGCGCGTCAACCGCGATCGCGACGTTGTTTGCGATGAGGACCTTCTTGGCAAGGCCGAAGCAGAAGCGCCTGAGGCCCTGCGCGACGTCGTCGACGCTCGCCCGCCTATCGCCGATCTGGGCCTCCACGTCGTGGTACTTGACGATGGGCCCCGCGATGAGCTGGGGAAAGAGGGAGATGTACAACAGCACGTGCAGGAAGTTCCTCTGGGCGACAACCTCCCGGCGATAGACGTCGATGACGTACGACAGCGCCTGGAAGGTGAAGAAGGAGATGCCCACGGGAAGGGCGAGCTGCGGCGAGGGCAGCGCGACGGGCAGCACGGCGTTGACGGTCGCGACGAGCATGTCCGCGTACTTGAAGAGGACGAGCATTGCCAAGTTCGCCACCACGGCGCACGCTACGACAGCTTTCCTCCCCCTCTCGACGTGGCCGAGGACGACGCCTGCAGCGTAGTTCATGAGCGAGCTCGCGATCATGAGCAGGACGTAGACGGGCTCGCCGTACGCATAGAAGATCAGGCTTGCGATGACAAGCAGAACGTTCTTCGCGCGCATGCTCGGCACGACAAGGTGCAGCAAAAACGTCACCGGAAGAAAAACGCAGAGAAAGCTCAGCGAGCTGAAGACCATCTTTTTCCCAACTCTTAAACAGCTTCGTCGCCCTCCTTCTCCGGAGAGGGCGACGAAGCGTCAGATCAGAAACATCAGCGTGAAGGCATCCCTATTTGTAGTACCACGTGGGCGCCTGGTCGTAGGTGACCCAGAACCAATTGCGATCCGGGATCGCAGACTGCATGTCGGGATCGCACACATACGTCGTTCCCCCGGACCGGATCTCAACCCAGCCATGAGGGGCGCGCCCGCCGCTCAAGGAAGGAACATAGCCCGACACGACATTCGCATCGTAGCCAAGTCCCCGGGCCAGCCAGCAGAACAAGGCCGCATAGCGATAGCAGTTGCCTCCTCCATGGTTGTACATCTCAATGGCGAACGGAACAGACCAGTTGCCCGTAGGATATTTGGAACCTGAGAAATACGGGTAACCGGCCACGTAGTTGAACGCGTTGCGCAACGCGCCGTACCCACGCCCGGTGCGGTCAAGAACGCTGTCGATGATCCCGTCAAGCGTCGCATTGCCGCTCACGATGGGGTAATCCCGGTAAGCGCCCGAGGTGGGACCCGGCGCCGCCGACCCCTTGGGAACGACCTTGACCTGATACGCCTCAACCCCAAGACTAAGAGTCGTCGTGCCAGCGTTCCCGCCGTTCTTCGCCCAGCCCATCCAGCCGATGTTCGAGACGTGAACACGATAGTAGATGTCGAAGTTCGCCGCCATCGACCCCGTCAAGCGCATGCTGATCGCCTCGATCTTCTTGCCCGAGGTTCCAGCGACTTTTCCACCTGAAACAAAGCCCTGCCAGCCTATGTTTGAGGAATGGACGCGGTATTGAACATCACCAGGGAACGAGAACTCGCCCAGCGTGGCGGAAAGTTGCTCAATGGGAGTGCTCTTGCCCGTCGTGCCCGCTACCGCCCCGTCCGTGACAGCAGCAGTCCAGTTCAACCCTGCAGGTTTCGCATTGTAGCTATAGGAGACCGTGTAGTAATGTCCCTCTGTCGGACCAGGAGCCGCCTCCCCCTTCTTCTTGAGCACGATCTGCAGCGCCTCGAGACGCAGAGAGCACGACGTCGTTCCAGCAGGCTCGCCGTTTTTCGCCCAGCCCATCCAGCCAACATTCTGAGCATGGACGCGATAGTACACGTCAAAATCCGAAGCTCGAGCTCCCTCGAGCTTCACCTCGAGAGCCTCCACGCGCAGGGACCGACCCGTCGTACCCGCCTGCTCGCCGTTTTTCTTCCAACCCTGCCAGCCTATGTTCTGCACATGCGCGCGATAAGCCACGTCAAGGCCCTCCACATTGGACACGTTGATGTTGAGCGCCTCGAGACGCAGGCTCCTTCCCGACGTGCCAGAGGTTCTGCTGTCCGACGTATAGCCCTGCCAGCCAACATTCTGGACATGGCTGCGATAATTGATCGATCCGTCACCCGTCGAGCGCGTGAACGCGAGGCCGCTGCCCGACGGCGCAGGCGCGCCCTTCTCGACAATCTTGATCTGGATGGCCTCGAGGCGCAGGGACTTGCCCTCGCTGCCAGCGGGCGCACCGTTCTTGGCCCAGTTCATCCACCCGATGTTTTGGCAGTGGACGCGGTAGTACACGTCGTACTGGCCAGCCGCGGAGCCAGTGAGCTTGATCTTGATCGCCTCAAGGCGCAGAGAGCGGCCCGTAGTTCCGCTCAGCGCCCCATCAGACACAAAGCCCTGCCAACCGACGTTCTGCACGTGAGTACTGTACGAAATGCCCAGTCCCTCAACACCTGAGGCCTTGATGTTAATGCCCTCAAGACGGAGGGAGCGTCCGGAAGTGCCGCTCGTCGCGCCATCGGACACGTAGCCCTGCCAGCCGACGTTCTGCACATGGGTGCGGTAGCTCACGTGAGGCACAGTCGAAGGGGCGACCTTTTCAGGCGCAGGAGCAGGCTTAGAAGCTGCGCGAGCGCTGGAATCACTGTTCGCAGCAGGATCCTTGGTCGTCTTAGGGCTTTCAGGTGCCTTGCTGTTAGATTCTTTGCTGTCAGAGCTCTTGCCATCTGTTGCTTTCGAGCCCGCTGAAGTCGCTTTGGAGCCAAGGTCCTTCTGAGTAGAAGAGGACGTGCTTGCCGAAGGAGCAGCTTCCTTTTGGGAAGCACTCGACTTCGCAAGGGCGTCATCCGCCTTCGCTGAAGACGAGGATGACGCAGACGCGTTTTTGCTGTTTGAAGTCGAGTTTGAACCTTCCTCAGCAAACGCATAATAGGGCATCGAAAAAAGAGACAGCGACAACGCCAGAGCACATGACAGAACTAGAGTTGCTTTACGTTTCATGATCATCTCCTCATCGAAAAACTCTTATATTCTACTGCCCTCAAAGAAGAAATCAAGCCACCGCAAGACCACTGCGGGCGGGATAAGCTCAAAAATGTGCGCAAAAGGTCAAAGACGTTTCGAATCCATCCCGTAATGGTAATATTCATATGTTTAGCTTAGACACCGTTTGGGAGAGCACGTGCAAAAAAGGAACACTAAACACGCTTTGGGCTCATTCAAGGTAAATGAGTCGCCCAATCTGCCCACGACAAGCAACGCAGCTGCTTTTACCAACGCTGGCGCAAGCAGCAACGACAGCGCTCAGTATTCCCGCAAGAACCCCGGATATTCGCGCGCCGCCCGACGGCGCACCGGACGAGGCAAGAAGATCGCGCTCTGCATCCTCGCTGCCGTGTTGGTCGTCGCAATCGGCGGGGCTTCCGCCTTCGCCATCTACCTGGACTCGGTGAACACGAAGCTCAAACATGGCACGAAGACCTCCGATGAGATCATCGCCATCGACGACGTCCTACGTCCTACGAGCAGCTTCGACGAGCCGTTCTATATGATGCTCATCGGATCCGACATGCGCGAGAACAGCGACGAGATGGGCGCACGCTCCGACACCAACATCCTCGTGCGCGTTGACCCTTCGAATGACCAGGTCACCATGGTGTCCATCCCGCGCGACACGAAAATCGAGCTTGCCGGATACGGCACGAGCAAGTTCAACGCCATCTACAACTTCGAGGGGGCGGCGGGCGTCATATCAGAGGCCAAGAAGCTGCTTGGCGTTGACATATCGTATTACGCCGAGGTGAACTTCGGCAAGCTGGTGGATCTCGTCGACGCCGTCGGCGGCGTAGACGTCGAAGTCGAGGAGCTTATCGACGACCCTGACGCCGACCGTCCGGAATCGGGACGGCATATCGTCTTGCAGGAGGGTTTCCAACACCTCAACGGTGAGGAGGCGCTCGTGTTCGCTCGCTGCCGCGCGTACGTCGACGGCGACTTCACACGCACGGCAAACCAGCGCAAGCTCATCGAAGCCATCGTGGACAAGGTGCTCTCCGCACCCATCACGAGCCTGCCCGGCATCATCGAGAAGACATCCGACTGCGTCACCACCAACTTGTCTGTCACGGACATCATCGCGCTCGCCCAGCAGTTCAAGAGCGACGGCGGACTCACGATCTACTCGAGCATGGCCCCGTCGCAAACTCAAATGATCGACGAGATCTCGTACGTCATCAACGACGCCGAAGCCACCAAAGAGATGATGGCCGCTGTGGAGGCTGGCGAAGACCCCAACACGGTGGTTTCTTCCGGCGCACTCGCCCTCGAGGAGGACAGCAGCACCGACTCGGCTGTCAACGCTGCAAGCGACGAATAAGGCACGCGAGATCATTGTCGTAGGCGCACGGCAAGCACACGGCGTACAAATAGCCAACGACGCCCCATCAAGCCATCTCGGGGCTTTTGGCGAATCTGCTCGCAGATCCACCTTCATCATTTTCCCTCTACAAAGAAAAAAGCCTCGGAAGGCCAGAGAGGAGAGTCTGAGGGGCTCCTCAAAAAGACACCAACCCCTCTTGAGTTTAATCACGAAGGGGTCCGAAGGTCTCTCGGGGCAGAAGGGAGCACCCTCGCAGGAACCCTCGACGCCTCCCCTCCGAAGGCAGAGAGGGCCCGCAGGCCCCGTAAACGCAAGGAGGGCCCCGCAGCCAAAAAGAAAGGGGGCCCGCAGGCCCCTTGAGGGAGACGGAAGAGAGCTCGACGCCTCCCCGCCCGCAAACGAAAGAAGGAGCCGCAGCCCCTCCAAAAGAGAAGGGGCCCGAAGGCCCCCAGACGTCAAGAAAGCACCCCTCATGAGCGGAACTCCCTGGCCTCCCGCAGCCTGGCGCTGCAGTACTCTCGGCGACGCGGGGCTTAACTTCCGAGTTCGGAATGGGAT
>NZ_JAAVTO010000027.1 GCF_013185065.1 Adlercreutzia sp. ZJ473
GGCACGGCGCCGCCCGCCTCGCCTCCCGCGCGGCGCCCGCTGCGGGCCGCGCGCCCGTCCGCGCGCTCCATCTGCTCCGCCGCGCGCTCGCCCGCGCAGGTGCTCGGCGACTTCGCGAGGTAGAACGCGCGCTCGCCGTAGCGCACCTGCGCGTCCACCTCGATCAGATCGCCCTTCTTCTGGTAGTCGAAGTAGAACGAGAGGCGCGCGGGCACGGGCTTCAAGAGCTCGAGCTCGGCGGGCGCGTCGACGGCGAGCGTCTCCTCGAGCGTGGGCAGCACGGTGGCGCAGAACAGCGGCATGTCCTCGGCCGCCACGAACAGCTGGTCGTCGGCCGAGCGGTAGACGCTGCGCAGGAAGTCGGCGCAGCGCGCGAAGGCGGGCGAGCAGCGGAAGAGCATCCCGTCCTGCAGCACGTACATGCGCGCGCCCTCGGCGGCGAAGGCCACGTTCTCGTCGCGCATGATGACGTAGCCGCCCTCGTGGCGCGTGATGCGCAAGGGGATGCGCGGGTCGGCGTCGACCACGTGCGCGCTCGAGGAGCGCCTGAAGCTGCCGTCGGTGCACTCGAGCGCGACGGAGTCGCGGCCGAGGAGGTCGATGAGGTCGATCACCTCGCCGTCGGACAGGTCGAGGTCGCGCCCCACGTAGGGGGCGGCGAAGCTGCGCCAGCGCGCGGCGTCGGGGGTGCGCTCGCGCTGCGTGACGGCGCGCTCGAGGAAGCGCACGAGGGCACGCCCGCGCTCGTCGAAGGCGCTCGGCGCGTGCGTGAAGGCGAGCTTCTTGCCGTAGGCGACGTGCTCGCGCGTGCGCACGGCCTCGACGAACGAGCTCACGGACTTCATGACGTAGCTGCCCCGGGGCCCGCGCACCTTGAAGCGCGCCGCCCAGCTCTCGTACCCGTAGACGAGCGTGACGTCGATGCCCACCGTGCCCGCGAGCTCGCCCTCGGCGGCGAGGCGCTCGGCGCGGCGCATGAACGCGGCCACGGACGGGCTCGTCTCGGGCGCGCGCGAGCGCTTGTAGCCGAGGAAGCCCTGCGGGTCGTCGATGTAGGAGAGCGCGAGCGCCACGGTGTGCTTGCACATGCCGTCGTACTTGAGGAACGCCGGGCAGGTGCACGAGTAGTCGAGGACCTCGCCGGCGTCCTCGTCGACGTCGACGGAGACGCGGTAGCGGTCGGCCCAGCCGCTCGAGGCGGCGACGAAGGCGGTGATCGTGGTCTCGCCCGCGCCGTAGCGCACCTGCTTGGTGAGGATGTTCTTCTCGCGGCCGGCGATCTGCCGCGCGCGCTGGAACGTGCGGGCGGGGCAGTGCCAGGCAAGGTCGTCAACGGTCAGCACGCGCCTCAAGCCTCCTTCGCCACGGAAAACGGGTATCGTCCATCATACCACGCCGGGTGACGGCGCATGCAGGCCGCGCGTGCTTTGCGTGGAGCGCCCGCGCCGGGCCGGCCCGCGCGGCGCGGCGCGCTACAATAGGCGCATGGAAACCATCGTCGACTTCCTCGAGCGCGAGCAGCGCACCTTCGCCGAGCTGGCGCTCACGCCGGTCGACTCCCTCGTGCTCTCGTCGCTCGTGTACTTCAACTTCGACGCGGCGGGCGTGGTCGAGCGGCAGTCGTCGCGCGAGGTGCTGCTGCACGACGTGGTGGCGCTCACCCCGCACGACGCGCTCACGGCGTCGAGCTGGCTGGAGGACGCCGAGCTCACGGGGCGCTTCGTGCATGCCGTCATGGCGAGCCGCCGGCTGCGCGACGTGCGCGTGACGTTCTTCGTCAACGAGTACGCGCGCGCCATCGAGAAGCAGTTCTCGGCCGCAGCCTTCCTGCTCCCGCGCGCGGTGCGCGGCGCGGACGCGGTCTACCTGGCCTTCCGCGGCACTGACGGCACGCTGGCGGGCTGGAAGGAGGACTTCAACCTCACGTTCAAGAACGTCATCCCCTCGCAGGCGGCGGCCTTGCAGTACCTCTCGGGCGTCGGGTCGGCCCTGGCGGGCCCGCTTGTGCTCGGCGGGCACTCCAAGGGCGGCAACCTCGCGCAGTACGCGGCGCTCACCTGCGACGACGCCCTGTTCGAGCGCATTGAGGCGGTGTACGACCACGACGGCCCGTCGTTCTTCGACGACCCCTCGCCGCGCGCGTCCTCCGAGGCCTTCCTGCGCAAGCTGCACAAGACGGTGCCCTCCTCGTCGGTGTTCGGGCTCATGCTCGAGCGGCGGGGGGACTACGCCATCGTGGCGTCCGACGCGCCGCCGTTCCTGTCGCATTCGCCGTTCACGTGGATGGTCGCGGGGACCGACTTCGCCTACGCCGAGAAGCTCACGCGCGGCTCCGCGACGTTCGACCGCTCGCTCGACGAGTGGCTGCACAGCGTGGACGCGGACAAGCGCGAGCTGTTCATCGACACGGTGTACGAGCTGCTCATGAGCACGGAGGCGTCCACCTGGTCGGAGTTCCAGGAGAACCTGCCGAAGAACATCGCCACCATCGCGCGCCACGGCGCGGGGCTCGACTCCGAGCTGCGCGGGTTCCTGCTGCGCACGTTCGCCCAGGGCGTGGGGATCCTCACCTCCTCCACGGCGCGCAGCATCCTGCCCGACCCCCCGAAGCGCCTGCCCTCGAGCTCGGAGGGCTGAGCGCGGGCGCGGCCCAGCCGCCATGCGCTCGCTGCCCCAGCCGCCTCGCACCCTTCCCTCCACCCCCGAGACCTGAGAATTGTGCGCGCCTTGTGTCCGAATGCGTACAAAAGCGTCACTTTCGCCTGTCAGAGCTGGGCAGGGGAGGTCGCGGTCGCTATACTCTCAAGAGTTTGCAAGAAGTTTGCACAAGGTGCATAAGGCCCGCGAGGGCGGAGTCGGACGCTGTGCGCGTCCCGTCGAAGGAGCGCGTGCAGGTGTTTGAGTGGTTCGCGGAGTCTATGGCGGCGTTGTCGTTCGTCGACATATTCAACGGCTGCGTCTTCATCACGTTCACCATCATGTACACCTACCAGCTGCTCTACGTGCTCGTGGTGCTCACGCGCCGCGCGCCGGCGTACGAGGCCAAGCGCAACCACAAGTTCGCCGTGCTGATCGCCGCGCGCAACGAGAGCGCCGTCATCGCCGACCTGATCGGCTCCATCCGCGCGCAGAACTACCCCGCCGAGCTCATCGACATCTTCATCATCGCCGACAACTGCACCGACGACACGGCAGAGCGGGCCCGCGCGGCGGGCGCGCACGTGTTCGAGCGCTTCAACCAGGAGCAGGTGGGGAAGGGCTACGCGCTCGACTTCGGCCTGAAGAGCATCTGGGAGCAGTTCCCCGACGCGGGGCACGAGGCGTACTTCGTGTTCGACGCCGACAACGTGCTCGACGCGAACTACTTCCGCGAGATGAACGCCACGTTCGACTCGGGCGCGCAGGCGTCCACGAGCTACCGCAACTCCAAGAACTTCGGCTCGAACTGGATCTCGGGCGGCTACGGATTGTGGTTCCTGCGCGAGGCGAAGTTCCTGAACCAGGCGCGCCTCACGCTGAACACCTCGTGCGCCGTCTCCGGCACGGGGTTCTTCATCGCGGCCGACATCCTGAAGCGCGCGGGCGGCTGGAAGTGGCACCTGCTCACCGAGGACATCGAGTTCTCGGTGTCGTCGGTCATCGACGGCGTGCGCATCTCGTACTGCCCCACGGCCATTCTCTACGACGAGCAGCCCATCACCTTCCGCGACTCGTGGAACCAGCGCTTCCGCTGGGCGAAGGGCTTCTACCAGGTGTTCTTCCACTACGCGGGCGGCCTGGTGCGCGGCATCGCGAAAAACCCCAAGGGGTACCGCTTCGCGTGCTACGACATGCTCATCACCATCGCGCCGGGCATGCTGCTCACGGTGATCTCGGTGGTGTTCAACGCGGCCATCGTCATCCTGGCGCTCTCGGGCGCCATGTCGGTGGGCATCGCGGTGGCGAGCTCCATCTCCTCGATCTTCTTCTGCCTGTTCAACTACATCGTGTTCATGTTCGTGTTCGGCGTGCTCACCACCTTCGTCGAGTGGGACGCCATCCGCATGTCGCGCGCCAAGAAGATTCGCAACCTGTTCACGTTCCCCCTGTTCCAGCTCACCTACATCCCCATCGCGCTCGTGGCGCTGGTGAAGAAGGCCACCTGGAAGCCCATCAAGCACTCCATCTCGGTCGACGTGGCCGAGTTCTCCGAAGCCCCCCGCAAAGCCGAGGAGTAGGGAAGAAGCGCGCCGCATCGGGTGGGCAATAGACGTGAATTCGTCAGAGCGAACCCAAGCGGCGTTCGGCGTCGTGGAACACCTTTCCCTTGTCTCGCGCTCCGATTGCCAAGATGTCCACGATTTGTATCTTGCCGTTTCGGACGCGATAGACTATTCGGATACCATCTGAGCGGAACTTCAGCTCTCGGCAACCTGACAGGGATCCCGACAACGGTTTTCCTATTTCGTTCGGCCTCGTGCGCAGTTTTGCCAGACCCTTGTTCACCATGGCACGCACGGTGCCGTCCAGAGCTTCGTATTCTTTTGCTGCCGCGCGTGTGAAGACGAGCTCGTATGCGTTCATGCGAACAGCTCCTCGTCAGGCACGTCATCTGCGTTGATTGCCAAAAAGTCGCGATAGCCCTCTTCTCCAAGGACTTCTCTCAAAGGAATGACGGCTCCTTTGGGATCAGCGTCAACCTCAGCAAGGCGAGCAGCCGCCTCAGCGTGGAGCTTCTCAACTCGGAGTCGCTCCAGTTCCAAAGCCATGGCCTCGTATTCGTCATAACCCATGATGACCGTCTCGACGCTTGCGTTTCTGTCGGTGACGAAGATAGGTTCGTGCTTGGCTCGGCTACGACATTCTCCGAAGTTCTTCGAAGCATGGGTTGCGCTCACGATGCGATCACGGCTAAACGCCAGCTTTCCATTGGTGACAACGACCATGGTTTTGTCCAATCCGTATAGACGCTTAAAATATTATCCGTGCTCTTATACGTACTATAGCACGAACGAAAACGGTGCCTTTTGGAATAGCAAAACCACACATGGGGCATGTGTGGAGGCATTTTTGGGCGCATGGTCGCTGGATACGAAAAAAGCGTCACTTAGCTCGAGGGCCGTTTTTTGTCTCGTCAAAAAGTAGACTTTTTGTCAGGGGAGGGTTATCTTGGTCGAGTTTGAAAAAAGAGCAGGTCGTACGTTTTCGCGCACCGCCTCTTCAAGTTGGTTTTAGGGTTGGGCAAAAAGTCTACTTTATCTCACCAGCATGGATGCAGGCTGACGCCGCCTTGTGCGGCTCGCGTGGCGACGCATGGCCGCGAGGAGAATGCGAGCGGATCCAAGGTGAGCGCCCAGCTTGCGGAGCAGACCGACTTCCTGCCTGCGATTTCGTCAGGGGGGTCGCACGCCGCAGAGGCGAACGCGCTCAGGTGGTACGCGGTGCACGTGCGCGAAGGGCATGAGGAGGCCATGGCCGCCAAGTGCGAAAGCGTGCTTGCGCCGGAGGTGGCCGAGAGGTGCGTCGCCCCGCGCTACGAGAGGTTCCTGCGCCAGCGGGGCACGTGGCGGCTGGTGGTCGACCCCATGTTCCGCGAGTACTTCTTCATCGCCGCGCGCGACGCGCGGGCGCTCTCGCGCGCGCTCGGGAGGCTGTCGTTTCCCGTGGCGCTGGCGGGCGGCCGCAAGGGCGCGCACGCGGCTCTTTCCCCGAACGTTCAGGCATGGCTCAGCTCGGCGCTCGACGCGCAGGGCGTGCTGCGCGCGAGCGAGGGCGTCATCGAGGGCGGCGAGCTCACGGTGACGCGCGGCCCGCTCGCGGGGCGGGAGCGCTCCATCAAGAGCGTGAACCGCCGCAAGCGCATGGCCTACGTGCGTTTTGACGAGCCGAGCGGCGGCTTCCTGCTGAAGGCCGCGCTCAACGTGCCTGAGAAGAGCTGACGGAGCCCCGGCGAGGCATCTGCCTGGTTGAGGAAACCGCTCGGCTCTCCCGGCGCGCGCCCGCGAGGGCGCGGGGTGGGAAGCATACCTTGACGCGACGGAGACTGCGCCTGTGGCGAGCTTCGCTTCGGTCAGGGGGATGAATACCTTTTCGTTTCAAGTCGTGCGCAAGGCGACGGGCGGAGCTGTGCCCGAAGGCTCGTCTGGGGATGTCGCGCGGGGCCGCGGGTCCCGCGGCGGGCCGCATGGCGGGCCTCCGGCCCCCCGGCCTTCCCGCGGCGCGCGAAGGGAGGAGCCTGCTTTATGCCCAGGTGGTACGTTATCCAGGTGGGCGCCGGCTGCGACGACGTCGTGTGCGAGCGCATGCGCCAGAAGGCGGCCGAGCTCGAGGGTTCAGGCGCGGTGGCGCCGGGGGCGCTCACGCGGGTGTTCTCGCTGCGCTACGAGACGCAGGCTAAGATCCGGGGTGAGTACCGGCTGGTGAGGCGCAGGCTCATCCCCGGCTATTTGGTGGCGGTGAGCAGCAAGCCCGAGGACCTCGAGCGCATCCTCCGCACCGTGGGCGAGTTCGCGCGGCTGCTGAGAAACGAAAAGGGATTCACCCCCCTGAGCGACGACGAGGCGGCGTGGATGGCGGCGTTCACCAAGGAGGGAAAGCGCGCGGTCCCCATGTCCACGGCGGTCAAGGAGGGCGACGAGGTGGTGGTCACCGACGGCCCGCTTTTGGGGTGCGTGTTCCCGATAAAGCGGATCGACCGCCACCGGAGCACGGCCTGGCTTGAGGTGACCATCTGCGGAAGAACGAAAGAGATCCCTTTGGGGTTGAAGGTAGTTGCAAGAAGAAGCACTGACAACTGAATACGCGGGAAGGGGAGGACGCGTCTCTGTACTCTTTATAGGACAGTATTTAACAGAAGGGACGCCTTGCCCCTCCTGTTCACGTAGCAAGCTGCTGGGTCAATTGACCCAGCGGAACGCGAGGGCCCGCAGGCCCAGATGCGCATCTGGCGGGGAGGGGCGCGCCTCCGCCAGGCATGCCGCGCCGGCGGCGGAGGCGTAGCGTTGCCCGCGTACTGGGATCTGGCGCTCGTCGCCCTGGCCTCGTTCGCCCTCACCTTCGCATTGGTCCCGGCCTCGATCGCCGTCGCGAAGAGGGTCGGCGCGATAGACGAGCCGGGCGGGCGGCGCGTCCACGAGGTCGCGACGCCCCGCATGGGCGGGGTCGCGCTCTTCGGCGGGATGACGGGGTCCCTGGCCCTGGCCTGGCTCCTCCACGAGGCCGGGGCCGCCCCGGGCCTGGGCTTCCCCGACGGCGTCGACGCGGGCCTCGTCGCGCTGTCCGTCGCCGTCGTCTTCCTCGTCGGCGCGGTTGACGACGTCATGCAGATCAGGGCGAGGACGAAGCTGCTCGGCCAGGTGGTCGCCGCCTGCGTCGCGGTGCTGGGGGGCGTCCTGCTGACCGGCGTGCACTCCGGGTACGCCGGGTTCTCCCTCGAGCTCGGGGCGTGGGCGTACCCGGTTACGGCGCTCTACCTGGTCGCCTTCGCGAACATCGTGAACCTCATCGACGGCCTGGACGGGCTGGCCGCCGGGGTGGCCGCGATCTCGGGGACGGCCCTGCTCGTGCTGTCGTGCCGGCTGGGCATCTGGGCGGCGGCGGCGATGGCGGCCGCCCTGGTCGCCTCGTGCCTGGCCTTCCTGAGGTTCAACTTCCACCCCGCGAGGCTGTTCATGGGGGACAGCGGCTCGCTCACGCTCGGGTTCGTCCTGGGCCTGGTCTCGCTGATGGGCGCGGCGGAGGTCTCGAGCGTGACCTCCCTCGTCGCGCCCGTGGTGATCGCCGCGGTCCCCGTCCTCGACACCTTCGCCGCCATCGTCAGGAGGAGGCGCAGGGGCGTCTCCGTCGGGGCGCCGGACAAGGAGCACATCCACCACCGCCTGCTCAGGCTCGGCTACGGCCAGAGGAGGGTCGTGCTGACCATCTACGCGGTGTGCGTCGTGTTCGCCGCCTCGGGCGTGGCGATCGCGGAGGCCCCGCTGGCGGCCAGGGCGGCGGTCCTCGCATTCGACCTCGCGATCGCCGTCGCCCTCGCCTGGGGGCTCCGCCTCTTCGGGGGCGCCGCGGGCCGCGAGGGCGACGACGGCCCCCGCGGATCCGCGGGGGCGGCGGCTGAGGAGGGCGCGCCGGGGCGCGGCCCCGGTCCGCTCGGGGACGGCGCCGCGCTTGAAGGGAAAGAGAGCCCTCGTGAGGCATGAGGGGAAGATACTGGTGGTGGCCAGCGGCACGGAGTCCCTGAAGTGGCACCGCATGGACATGATGGCCGAGTTCAGGAGGGCCGGCTACGAGGTGGTCGCTTTGGGCGAAGGCAGCGAGGAGGAGTGGGAGGGCTTCTTCGAGGCCGCCGGCATCCGCTACACCCAGGTCCCCATGTCGGCCAACGGGACGAACCCGGTCCAGGACCTCAGGACGCTCCTGTTCCTGCGCCGTTTCTACTCCGCCGAGAAACCCGACAAGGTGTTCACCTTCGCGGCGAAGCCCAACATCTACGGGTGCCTGGCGGCTCGCGGGCGCAGGGACGTGGAGGTCTACTCCATGGTCGCTGGCCTCGGCAACGTCGTCGCGGGTGACTCCCTCAAGGACCGTCTGGTCCAGGCCGTCTTCCTCGCGGAGTATCGCGTGGCCCTGAAGAGGGCGAAGCGTGTTTTCTTTCAGAACGACGACGACGCCCGGCGCTGCGTTGATCGGCGAATCGCGACGGCAGGGCAGGTCGCTCGCGTGAACGGGTCCGGCGTGAACCTCGACCACTTCGCCCGAAGGCCCCTGCCCGAGGGCGTCGGCTTCCTGTTCAGCGGCCGGCTCCTGGAGTCCAAGGGTGTCTTGGACTACTGCAGGGCCGCCGAGGTCGTGAAGGGCGCCCATCCGGAGGTGACGTTCACGGTCGTGGGGCCGTTCCACTCGAACCCCACCGCCCTGAAGGCCGGGGACCTCAGGCCCTACGTCGAGTCCGGCGTCATCACGTACGAGGGCCCGCAGGACGACGTCCGCCCCTTCCTCGAGAAGTGCAGCGCGTTCGTCCTGCCCTCCTACTACGGGGAGGGAACCCCCAAGGGATGCCTCGAGGCCATGGCCGTCGGGAGGGCGGTCATCACGACCGACTCGGTGGGCTGCCGCGAGGTGGTGCGCGACGGCGGGAACGGCTTCCTCGTGCCGCCGAGGGACCCCGAGGCCATCGCCGAAGCGATGATTAGACTTATTGACGACCCGGCGCTCGCAGCGCGCATGGGCGAGGAGAGCCGGCGTATGGCCGAGGAGCTCTTCGACGTGCGCAAGGTGAACGACGTGATCTGCGAGACGATGGGGATAAACAGGTGAACGATTGCGAGAAGACTGTTGAATCGGTGCGGGAAGTGTCGTCCTCCGAGGCGCTTGTATCGGCGACGGGTGCGTCGCTGTCGCAGAAAGCGCGGTCGAGGGAGAAGGGCTGTCTGGAACCGCCTGCTTGCAGCGGAGGAATGCAGAGTTCCTCGCTGCGCATAGAGGCCAACGCAAAGGATGACGGGCCGGTGAGGATCCTCCATGCCATAGGAAGCCTCAACATCGGCGGCTCCCAAGCCTTCGCTATGAACCTTTACCGCAACATCGACCGCTCGCAGGTTCAGTTCGACTTCGTCATCGAGCATCCTGGCGAGCTCTACTACAAGGACGAGGTAGAATCTCTCGGCGGTCGCGTCTTTGAGCTCCGACCCTTCCGAGGGACGAATCTCGTTGCCTATCGGCGGCAATGGCGTGAGCTGTTGGACGAACATCCGGAATGGCGCGTATTGCACAGCCATGTGCGCAGCACGGCGTCACTGTACTTCCCTATAGCGAGGCAAAGGGGAATCGCGGCCGTCATACACAGCCATAGCACCGCCGAGGCCCCTGGCTTCAGTGGTGTGGTAAAAAGAATCTTTGAGCTGCCCTTGCGAAGGCAGGCAGACTACTATTTTGCTTGCTCTGGCAAAGCGGGTGAATTTCTCTACGGGAAGAAGCTCGCTGCCTCGGATAGGCTGGTCGTTGTTGCCAACGCGATAGACGTCGAGAGCTTTCGATTCGACAGCCAAGTTCGCGCTGATGTGAGAGATGAGCTTCACATATCGGACGATGCCTTTGTCGTGGGCCATGTCGGCAGGTTCGTCGAGCAGAAGAACCACCCATTTGTCATCGACGTATTCTGCGAGATCCTGAAGCTGGTTCCATCCGCCAAGCTCGTGTTGGCTGGGGACGGGCCTCTGTTTGGCGGCGTTAAGCAATTGGCAGCTGAGCGTGGCGTCGAAGGCTCCGTCCTGTTCCTCGGGGCAAGGTCAGATGTGAGCAGGCTGTACCAGGCGATGGACGTCTTCCTGTTCCCGTCTTTGAACGAGGGGTTGGGCATCTCGCTCGTGGAGGCGCAGGCCTCAGGGCTTCCCTGCGTCTATTCAAGGGCCGTTCCCGAAGACGCTTGTGCTGTCGTGCCTCTCTGTCGAAGCCTTGGCCTCAATGATCGTCCTAAGATTTGGGCCGAGGTCTGCTGCGCAGTCCATGCGGAAGACCGCCGTTCATCGGCTGACGAGGTCATTGAAGCTGGTTTTGACCTGCGTTCTACCTCATCGATGCTTCAGGACTTCTACTACAGGCTCGGCAACGGGCATGAAGCAGGTATCAACGGATAACGGCAATGAAAGGGCGAGCTTTGATTTCATTCTTCGGTAAAACCCTGATGATCACGGGCGGCACGGGGAGCTTCGGCTCAACCGTGCTCAGGCACTTCCTGGGCTCGGACGTGGGCGAGATCCGCATCTTCTCCCGCGACGAGAAGAAGCAGGATGACATGAGGCACCGCCTGCAGAGGGTTGACTCCGAGGCGGCCCGCAGGGTGCGCTTCCACATAGGCGACGTGCGCGACCCGCAGTCGGTGCGCGACGCCATGCGGGGCGTGGACTACGTGTTCCACGCCGCGGCCTTGAAGCAGGTTCCCTCATGCGAGTTCTTCCCCATGGAGGCGGTGCGCACCAACGTCATAGGCACGGACAACGTGCTGCACGCCGCGATCGCCGAGGGAGTGGAGCGCGTGGTGTGCCTGTCCACCGACAAGGCGGCCTACCCCATAAACGCCATGGGCAAGTCCAAGGCCATGATGGAGTCGGTTATCTACGCGAACGCCCGCAACGGCGCCGAGGCGGGCACGACCGTGTGCTGCACCCGCTACGGCAACGTCATGTGCTCGCGCGGAAGCGTCATCCCGCTGTTCATCAAGCAGATAAAGGCGGGCGATCCCGTGACCGTCACGGACCCCTCCATGACGCGCTTCCTCATGAACCTGGACGAGGCGGTGGACCTGGTCTGCTTCGCCTTCGAGCACGCGAACCCGGGCGACCTCTTCGTCCAGAAGGCCCCGGCATCGACCGTGGGCGACCTCGCCGAGGCCGTCCAGGAGCTCTTCGGCTGCACGGGAACGCGCGTCATCGGCACCCGCCACGGCGAGAAGCTCTACGAGACGCTGATGACCTGCGAGGAGCGCCTGCGCGCCGAGGACATGGGCGACTACTTCAGGGTCCATGCAGACACCCGCGACCTCAACTACGACAAGTTCGTCGCGAAGGGCAAGGTGAGGACCCAGGCGGCAGAGGCCTACACCTCGCATAACACCGAGAGGCTTGATGTGGCCGGTACGGTAGAAAAGATAAAGACCGCGGAGTACGTCCAGCTTGCCTTGCAGGGTCGCGAGCACGAGGCGGTGCAGTAGCATGAGGATCCTCGTCACCGGCGCGAAGGGCATGGTCGGCACGGCGCTCTGCAACAACCTGCGCAATCTGCGCGACGGCAAGGACCGCACCCGGCCCAACTTGAGGATCGACGAGGTCTTCGAATATGACCTGGACTCGACGCCGGAAGATCTCAAAAGGTACTGCCGGAAAGCTGACTTCGTGTTCAACCTGGCCGGCGTGAACCGCCCCGAGGACCCGGCCGACTTCATGGCTGGCAATTTCGGGTTCGCCGGCGAGCTGCTCGACGAGCTCAGGGCCGCAGGAAGCAAGGCGCCCGTCATGCTTTCCTCCAGCATCCAGGCAACCCTGTCTGGCCGTTTCGGGGAGAGCGATTATGGCAAGAGCAAGAGGGCGGGAGAAGAGCTGTTCTTCGACTACGCAAAGGAAACCGGCGCCAAGGTAGCCGTCTACCGCTTCCCCAACCTCATGGGCCATTCCCGCCCCAACTACAACTCGGCGGTGTCCACCTTCTGCTGGGCTATAGCAAATGACGAGCCCTTTACGGTAAACGACCCGGGCGTCGAGCTCGAGCTGCTCTACATAGACGACCTGGTGCAGGGCATGCTCGACCTCCTGGAGGGGAAGGAACAACGCTGCGAGTACGAGGGCGCCGAGGCGGTCCCGACTGACGACGGGCGCTACTGCCACGTGCCGGTGACCCACAAGGTGACGCTGGGGCGCATCGTCGAGCTGCTCCAGGAGCTCAAGTCCCAGCCCGAGACGCTCATGATGCCGTCCATGCCGGAGGGCTCCTTCGAGAAGAAGCTCTGCTCACTCTACTTAACCTACCTTCCGACAGATAAGTTCAAGTATCCCTTGCATATGAACATTGACGAGCGTGGGAGCTTCACCGAGCTTATCCATACCCCAGACTGCGGCCAGGTGTCCGTGAACATATCCAAGCCCGGCGTCACCAAGGGGCAGCACTGGCACAGCTCGAAGTGGGAGCTCTTCATCGTGGTGTCAGGCCGCGGGCTCATACGCGAGCGCAACGTCGCCACCGGCGAGACGGTCGAGTTCGAGGTCTCGGGCGACAGGGTCGAGGCCGTGCGCATGGTCCCCGGCTGGACCCACAGCATCACCAACCTCTCCGACGCCGAGGACCTGGTCACGGTCATGGCCTGCAACGAGGTCTTCGACCCGGCGCGTCCCGACACCTACTTCGAGGAGGTCTAGGATCATGGGCTACGACGCCAAGTTCAAGAACGACGGCAGGCTCAAGCTGCTCATCATCGTGGGCACGCGCCCCGAGGTCATCCGCCTGTCCGAGGTGATCAAGAAGTGCCGCAGGTACTTCGACTGCCTGCTCGCTCACACGGGGCAGAACTACGACTACGTCTTGAACGGCGTGTTCTTCCATGACCTGGAGCTGGGGGAACCCGACGTGTACCTCGACGCCGTGGGAGCAGACCTCGGCGAGACCGTGGGCAACGTCATCGCCAGAAGCTACCAGTTGATGGTGGAGGTGAAGCCCGATGCCGTGCTGGTCTTAGGCGACACTAACAGCTGCCTGTCGGTCATCGGGGCCAAGAGGCTCCACATCCCCATCTTCCACATGGAGGCGGGAAACCGCTGCAAGGACGAGTGCCTGCCCGAGGAGACGAACCGGAGGATCGTCGACGTGATCTCGGACGTGAACCTCGCCTACTCCGAGCACGCGAGGCGCTACCTGAGGGAGACGGGCTGTGCCCCCGAGCGCACCTACGTGACCGGCTCCCCCATGGCCGAGGTGCTGCACAGGAACCTGGGCAAGATCAACGCGAGCGACGTCCACGCGAGGCTGGACCTCGAGAGGGGCGAGTACATCCTGCTCAGCGCCCACCGCGAGGAGAACATCGACACGCCCGCCAACTTCGAGAGCCTGTTCGGCGCCGCGAACAAGATGGCCGAGAGGTACGACATGCCGGTCCTCTACTCCTGCCACCCCAGGAGCCGAAGGCGCCTGGAGGAGTCCGGCTTCGAGCTCGACCCCCGCGTGCGCATGCACGAGCCGCTCGGGTTCCACGACTACAACTGCCTGCAAGTCAACGCCTTCTGCGTGGTCTCCGACTCGGGGACGCTCCCCGAGGAGTCCGCCTTCTTCGCGAGCGTCGGGCAGCCCTTCCCGGCGGTGTGCATCCGGACCTCCACCGAGCGCCCCGAGGCGCTCGACAAGGCGTGCTTCGTGCTCTCGGGCATCGACGAGAGGGGCCTCCTTCAGGCGGTCGAGCTCGCCGTTGCCATGGAGCGCGACGGACTGCATGCCGCCTTGGTCCCCGACTACGCCGACGAGGGCGTCTCCGACAGGGTGGTCAAGATCATCCAGTCCTACGCGGGCGTGGTGGACAAGATGGTGTGGAGGAAGGGCTGAGATGATGCCACTATGGCGGAAATGCTGAAAAGCTGGAGAAATCCCGTACAACTAGAGTCTCGAAAGTTTGAGCACATTGTATCTCTGGGTTATTTCTGCAGTGTTGCGCTTGAGCTGGAACGTTTTGGCCTGAGAGACACAAGTGGTCCTTTTGACTGGGTCATATCCCCGTGGTGGGGGGTGTGCCAGCTAATGAATGATGGCTTTAGCGATCTGTTCATGCCAGATCTCTTCGAGCAAGATCCGACTATCCCCGAACATTACAGGAATGCGAAGTACGGGATTGCTTTCTACCATGACTTCGATCGGTGGAGGCCTTTTGGCGATCAACTGCCTATGGTTCGCGACAAGTACGTTCGGCGCATAGAGCGTTTCTACGAGAACGCTCTTGAGCCTACTCTGTTCGTTAGATATGTACGGGATGAAGCGGAGTTGGATAATTTGACATACACTCTTCCTGGAATCATGGGGATACTAAGGGGCTTCAATCGTGATAGCGATATTATGCTCGTTGGCAATCGGAGCGATCTTGGCTCGGGTCGAATCGATTTCTCCTTCGATCCAGACCGGGGTGATGTCGTTGCGCGGAGGTTTCTGGACAACGACCCATTACTTGCCGAGAAGTTAGTCGCAAGCTATCCTTGCCTCAAAAGGAAATCGAACATTGCTCGTTACGCAGCTAAAGAGGCTGCCAAGCGTAAAGAACCGGCGATGCGGCTATTCAAGCTCGTAGGTCACAGAGCGAAGAAATCACTCGTTCGCCCATACGTGCATTCGCTGGTTGCAGGGGAGGCCTTCTAGCATGCTGCCCTTGGCATCCTCATCTGCAGCGACTCGTTCAATGCGCTTGCGCATCTTCTCTGAGGTGCACGTCACCGCTTCTTTTCTTTTTTGCGGTTTGCTCGTGCTCTACCCGATTCTCAATCGCTACTCTTCACCCGTTCCTCAACTAACCCTATCAGAATTTCTTCTTCTCGGCTTCTTTCTGCACGCGTTACTTTCTAGGAAGCTTTTGGGCGTAAAACCCATCTGGAGTGCGCTTGTATTCTCGTTGTATCTCGTTTTGCATTCATTTCTGGATGCTGCGAACCTAAGCGGGGCTCTTGAAAGCGATGCCATATGGAGCGCCTGCAGAGTCGCCTACATTTACACAGGTATTGCCATCTTCGCACCACTGTATTTCGACGAGAGAGTCGCCACTCGCTGGCTTAACGTCGTTTCTGTCTTCGTAGCCTCTTACGGCCTCTTGCAAATCGCTTTCAGCTATGCTGGCATTGTTCTTACGAGCTATATACCGTTTCTTCCTGTCATTGGCGATAACCTGGACTTGGCTCTGGAAGCAAAAATGTCATACGGGTTGAGGTTTCGCTGCCAATCGCTTCTCAACGAGCCAGCGGCTCTTTGCTGCTATCTCCTCTTGCCTGTCGCCCTGAGCCTCTTCAAAAGAGGAAGTCAATCTCCGAACTATAAGCTTGCCTCATTCCTTTCGGTTGTGGCTCTGGCGTCAGCCTCTTCTACTGGTTTAATTTGCGTGGCCATTCTCTGGATTTCTCACTTTCTCGTTCGCCTTTGGATGGATCGCAAGAACGGGGGGTGGCTAATCGTAGCATTTGCTGCGCTGTGCATTATCGGTGTCGGTACAGTCGTTGTGTCGGGGCTCTGGGATTATTTTGTTATGAGGGTGTTCGGTGGTAGCGGCCTCACTGTATCTGGATTGTCGCGAAGCACTCGCTTTTACGCCTTCAAGGATACCTTTGGGGCGAGTGAAACCATCTATGGCATTCTATTCGGTGAGGGGATGTATCAAACGACGAATTATCTTCCAGGGTTCTTCCGCCTCTATCTCTCTCTTGGTTTAGTTGGGCTGACAATCATGGTGGTGCTTCTCGCAACGCGACTGCATTGCGGTAACCATGAGACAAGGGCTTGCACCCTCCTCTTTATCGTGCTCAATGTCGGCACCGAAATTCTCTTAGGTAACTTCGCTTTTTACTACTTGGCTTTTATATTAGGTATGGAGGTTGGGGGGAATGGGCTATCCTATTCGATCTCTTCGCAAGACCATCCGTAACGCTGCATATCTGATGAGAGCGAACACTCGAAAAACCGTTGATGTCCCGCTCTCATCAGATATTCGCGGAGCAAGTCTTGATGACTACGTTAGCGTGGGGAAGAGATGCTTTCTGATTGGAAGCAGGATTGGAGCTCACTCCTATTGTGGCGATGACTGCTCCCTGCCTAGAGTTGACATCGGCCCCTTCTGCTCTTTAGCAGGAAACGTTATGCTTGCGGCTGGGAATCACCCTCTCCACTCTGTGAGCACCTCGCCAGCGCTCTATCGCCCAGAGGGCATGGCTGGGGATGAACTGGTGAGCGAATGCACTTTTGGCGAAGAATTCTTCTACGTGGACAAAGACGAGAAGTTCTATGGGGTCATCGGAGCTGACTGCTGGGTTGCAACGGGAGCTATTCTGGTCGTACGCAGGGGTGGCTTAAAACTCGGAACAGGATCTGTTGTTGCGGCTGGAGCTGTTGTAACGCGTGATACCCCTCCTTACTCCATTGTCGCCGGCAATCCTGCGAGAGTCATCAAGTACCGCTTCGAAGAGGAAACCATCAACAGGCTTCTCGCCTCAAGATGGTGGGAGAAGGGCGATTCTTGGATAAGGGAGCACGAAAGAGCCTTTATCAGTCCTGATGCTCTTCTAGACGGGGATTTGCATGGTCGCATCAAAGCTCAATAACGTATTTCGCATGCGTTTTTCCAACGCTGAAAACAGGCGGCTATTGATTAATGTTGCGGGGAGCTATGCCATTAAGGGTGGAAGCATGATAGTAGCCTTGCTTGTCATGCCTGCCTACCTCGCCTATTTTAACTCGCAAGAGGTGCTTGGCGTTTGGTTTGCAATGGTTGCGCTGCTCAACTGGGTTCTGCTCTTTGATTTTGGCATAGGTGGTGGCTTGCGAAACCAAATCATCGAGCCCATAGTCGAGGAGGATCATAAGAGCCTCGCAAAGCTTCTCGTGTCCGGGTACTATTCGGTCATCGCCATCATTGTCGCTCTCTCTCTGCTCGCTTGGCCCATAGTCAACGTGATTAACTGGAATTTCTTGCTCAACGTTGACGAAGCTGTCATATCAGCTGGGACGCTCAGCCTTGTTGCTTACATCCTGTTGCTAGGCATTTTCCTACGCCTATTGTCCGTGATGGTTAGCCATATTCTCTATGCCCTTCAGGATGCCGTAACCCCCAGCGCCCTCATCCTCCTCTCCAATATCTTGATTTTGCTTTACATGCTCGTTGCGAAAGGAAATAATGGCGAGGATGGGCTTGTCGCCTTAGCTGTTGCAACCTCTTTTACAAACAACCTTCCTGGGCTTGTTGCAACCTTCGTCGTGTTTCGCAGGAGATTTCCAAGCGTAAGGCTGCTTCCTAGGTATTTTGACCTTGCTATAGCATGCTCGATCATGGGGAAGGGCGGACAGCTCTTCTACCTTCAGCTCCTGCTTGCCTTCGTCTTTAATTCGAAAGAGATTCTGATCTCCTTTTTCGTTGATCCTGCGCAGGTTGTTGACTACCAGGTCTATTACAAGACCTTGGGAATCGTAGGCGGCCTTTTTGCTCTCGCTCTCACTCCCATTTGGTCTGCTGCGACAAAGGCTATCGTCGAGGGGCGTTTCTCTCGCATAAAAAAGCTCTACAGGGCTGGCGTCCTCGCGGTTTTTGCTGTTGGCATCTGCCAACTCGTCCTCGTGCCCATCATGCCGTTGTTTGTAAGCATCTGGATTGGCAATGATGTTGTCGAGGTATCGCCATTCTATAGCCTAGTGTTTTGCGTCTACAATGTTCTCTATATGTGGATCATGCTCAACTACAATTTCGCCTGCGGCCTACAGGAGACAAGTGCAGCTGCGGCATCCCTTACCTTGGCCTCTTTTCTCAGCGTCGCGCTCGTTTGGGCGGGGAGCGGGCAGTTTAGCACCTGGGTCTTGGTCATAGCCTCAACCGCAATCTCGGTCATTCCCGCTTGTGTGGCTATGCCCAAGCAGGTTATTGGGGACATCAGACGTTTGTCAAGATAAGCTTAAACAATGCTAAACTTGGTGCATCGGAATTTCTCGATTCGTCTCCTGCGCCTCTCCTTAATCGTTTTCATTGTCAGGGGTGTTTTGCATGAGAGTCCTTTTTCTGACCGATAAGTACTATCCCCGCCCGTTCGCCAACGCTGTCTGCGCTCAAAACGTGGCTCGCTCTTTTGTCGAGGCGGGACACGAAGCCGACGTGATTGCGTTCGACGATCCCTTTGAGAGCCTTCCAAGCGAGCTTGATGGCGTCAGGGTGTACGGCGTGCGTCCCGACGAGCGACTTAAGCTATTCTATTTCGCCTCTGATCTTCCGGGCGACAGAAAAGCAAAGGTAGCCATGGCGGCTTTTCGCTTTCTTAACTTCGCGAGTCGTCTTTCAAACTGGATGAGATATCCCCTAGCGTCAAAAGCTCTCTCGCAGCGCGTAGCTAACCTCGCAATATGCCTCCACCACGTGAAGCCCTACGACTGCATCGTAGCCACTTGCTGTCCAGTAGAGTGCATCGAGGCGGCTGTGAGAGTGCGTGCTTGTCTTCCTGGCATTCCTCTATTCGCTTATTGCGTTGACTATATCCCTAATACTCTCAGGAGACACATCTCCAAGGAGAAACAGGCTTCTGCTTCCGAATACTGGGTTGACCGCATCGGACGTAATTTCGATCACGTCATCGGCATGGCTTTTGAGGAAGGATGGTATAGGTCATCGTATGCTGCTGCCCCGAGGGCTCAGGTCCTAATAAGTGATCTCCCTTTGCTTTCGAAGGCCCCCGCGGCAACCGATTCTGTTACCACAGCCTCTGGTGACTGGGTTTACGCGGGCTCGCTCAGCAGGGAGCACTACAATCCAATTCCAGCTATGGAAACCTTCTTTTGGCTGAGCGCGCACGGCATCATCGGATCCGCAACTTTCCACATCGTTGGCAGAGGCGACCTTGCTCGGCTCTGCAAAGAGTGGGAGGCTAGAACCGGGGGTGCTATTCAATTCCATGACTACATGGCACACAGTGAGTTGGAAAAGATGTATGAGAACGCAAGCGTGCTCGTCAGCATGAAGTGCAGCGATCAGATCTCCGCAAAGGTGTTCGAGTACATGGCGCAGGAGAAGCCCCTGCTCCACTTTTCTGGGCACTTGGAAGATCCTGATCGGCAATATGTTGACCGATACAGATTGGGGTTGACCGTGGATGTGCTTGAAGGTGGGCCAGAGGCGTGGGGCTCACAGGTTACAGAGTGGCTTTCGATTATAGATGACCTCTCTCTGCCTCCTGGCTGGACATCTGAATTCGAGAAAAACAGACCTTCGTATACGAGAGACCTCATTCTCTCTCGTATCAACACTAACCCATGTGGCTTTTGGTCGGGGGCTTCTCATGTCGTTTCATAGCGCTTATAGAAAGATCTCAAAACTGCTTGAATACATTCGGGGAGGGGTTGTTGGATTGGCTCATGAGGGTGGCAGGCGGCTTCGCGTTGGAAGAGGCGCGGCAATTGAAGCTGCAGACGTTGTCTTCGGGGACGATGTTTGCATAGGTCGCAATGTTCATATCTTCGGCGGGGGGCACGTGGAGATTGGCGACAGAACGATCATAGGTGACTGTTCTGTGATTTGCGCGGCAGAAAACGTCAGCATAGGCAAAGAAACCATGATAGCTGCTCACTGTAAGATCTATGATTCTAACCATGGCATGCATCTTGGTACGCCGATGAGACAGCAGACTCTCTCCATCCGGCCGGTTGCGGTTGGTAGTGATTGCTGGCTTGGCGCGGGTGTCACGCTTCTAGCTGGAGCAGCGGTTCAGGATGGATCCGTTGTTGGCGCAGGTACTGTTTTGGAGGGCATCGCTCGCGAGAATATGATCGTCTTTCAGCAACGCGTCATCGATACGGTCGCAAGAAGATAAGCACTTGATACAGATGCGGAGTGTTCCTATGCAACGTAAGCGCGACGACAACGAAGAAAGATCAAATTATGAGACTGGCAAGGTTCTAATCACCGGCGCGGCCGGGTTCATCGGCGCGTTTTTGTGCAGGCGGCTGCTGGAGGACGGCGGCTGCGAGGTCGTGGGGCTCGACAACGTGAACGGCTACTACGACGTCGGGATCAAGGAGGACAGGCTGCGAATGCTCGCCGAGGCGGCGGGCGGCAGCGCGGGCGACGCCGATGTCGACGGGTTCTCCGCCGGGCGCTTCGAGTTCGTGCGCGGCGACCTCGCCGACGAGCAGGCGGTGGAGGCGCTGTTCGGGGAGAGCGGCTTCGACGTCGTGGTGAACCTCGCCGCGCAGGCGGGGGTGCGCTACTCCATCGAGAACCCGCGGGCCTACGTGGACTCCAACCTCGTCGGCTTCTTCAACGTGCTCGAGGCGTGCAGGAGCCACCCGGTGGGGCACCTGGTCTACGCGAGCTCCAGCTCCGTCTACGGCGGAAACGAGAAGGTGCCCTTCTCCGAGGGCGACCGGGTGGACGCGCCCGTGTCCCTCTACGCGGCCACCAAGAAGTCGAACGAGCTCATGGCCCACGCCTACTCCAAGCTCTACTCGATCCCCGCCACGGGGCTTCGCTTCTTCACGGTCTACGGCCCCATGGGTCGGCCCGACATGGCTTACTTCGGGTTCACCGACAAGCTGGTGCGCGGCGAGAAGATAAGGATCTTCAACATGGGCGACTGCCAGCGCGACTTCACCTACGTGGACGACATCGTCGAGGGCGTCGTGCGCGTGATGGGCGCCCCGCCCGCGGTGGAGACAGGCGCCGACGGGCTGCCCCGGGCCGCGCACCGCGTGTACAACATCGGCAACTCCAACCCTGAGAACCTCCTCGATTTCGTCGACACGCTGCAGAGGGTGCTCGTGGAGGAGGGCGTGCTGCCGGAGGGCTATGACTTCGAGGCGCACCGAGAGCTCGCGCCCATGCAGCCCGGCGACGTGCCCGTCACCTACGCGGACACGAGCGCCCTCGAGCGCGACCTGGGGTTTCGCCCCTCCACGAAGCTGGAGGACGGCCTGCGCGCGTTCGCCAGGTGGTACAGGGGGTACTACGGGCTGTAGGCATGGGAAAAGCGCCGGAGTTAGGTAAATTACATACCGTTCGGGCGCTTTTCTGATTTGCATGATAGCACGGCACTAGATGCAAAGAAAGCGCCGGATATATGTGAAATACTCACCAATCGGGCGCTTTGCTGCCGCGATCATACCACCCCTACTTGATCCTGACAACCCCGCCTCGCTTGCTCACGTAGAGGATGCGCCGGGCGTGCGTCAGGCTGGCGGCCCACTTGCGCACCTCCCGCTCTATGGCGGCGTCGGAGAGCCCGCGCATCCTGCGCGCGTCGAACACGACGTCGCGCGACTGGCGCAGCGCGGCGCGGAGGTGCTTCTGGACGACCCTCAGGCTCCCGGAGGTCGGGGACTTGACCTCCCATACCACCCCGTCGGCCTCGAGGTCGGCCGAGGTCACGCGCTCGCCCCGCGTGCGGCGCACGAACTCAACGTCCATCCCCGCGTCGGCGAGGGCGCGGGCCGTGTCCATCTCGTGCGGCAGCACGTTGAGGTCCGACGGCGCCTTGATGGTCCCGATCCGCTTCTCCACGGCGTGCTCCCTCCTCGCTCGGGCAGGGTTCGCTACGGGGCGAATCATACGCCTTCGGATGACGCTTTCGCAACTGCAGATTGATCGACTTACGACGGGCCGGCGCGGGCTTTCGCCCGCGCGTGGCCGGGACTTTGACAACCGAAGAGAGAGGACTGACTTGACTATGAGAATCGCCGTTGCCGGGACGGGCTACGTGGGGCTCTCGCTGGCGGTGCTGCTGGCGCAGGGCAACCGCGTGGACGCCGTGGACGTGGTGCCGGAGAAGGTGGAGAGGCTCTCGCGGTGGGAGAGCCCCATCGCGGACGCCGAGATAGAGCGCTTTCTCGACGAGGCGGCGCGCGGGGAGCGAAAGCTCGACCTGCATCCCACGCTCGACGGGAGGGCCGCCTACGGGCGGGCCGACCTCGTGGTCGTCGCCACGCCCACCAACTACGACGAGGAGAGAAACTTCTTCGACACGCGATACGTGGAGCAGGTGGTGGAGCTCGTGCTCGAGGTGAACCCCGAGGCGGTCATGGTGGTGAAGTCCACCGTGCCCGTGGGCTACACGAGGACGCTCTGCGAGCGCTACCTCGAGGGCCGCTTCCTGTTCTCGCCTGAGTTCCTGCGGGAGGGCCGCGCGCTCTTCGACAACCTGCACCCCTCGCGCATCATCGTGGGGGTGCCCTCCGAGTCGCCCTTCGCAGACGAGCTGGAGGGGAGGGCGCGCGAGTTCGCGCGGCTCCTCGCCGAGGGGGCGGAGGAGCCTGCGGAGGGCATCCCCACCCTCGTCATGCGCGCCACCGAGGCCGAGGCGGTGAAGCTCTTCGCCAACACGTATCTGGCCCTGCGCGTCTCCTACTTCAACGAGCTGGACACCTACGCGTCGGTGCGCGGGCTCGACGCCGGGCAGATCATCGAGGGGGTGGGCCTGGACCCCCGCATAGGCTCCCACTACAACAACCCCTCGTTCGGCTACGGGGGCTACTGCCTTCCCAAGGACACCAAGCAGCTGCTCGCCAACTTCAGGGACGTGCCGCAGTGCATGATCCAGGCCATCGTCGACGCCAACCGCACGCGCAAGGACTACGTCGCCGAGGAGGTCGTCGACCGCGTCTGGAAGCTGGTCTACGAGGGCGTGGAGAGGCCCGTCGTGGGCGTCTACCGCCTCGTCATGAAGTCGGGGAGCGACAACTTCCGCGCGAGCTCCATCCAGAGCGTCATGAAGCGCGTCAAGGCCAAGGGCATCCCCGTGGTGGTCTACGAGCCCACCTTGGACGACCCCGAGTTCTACGGGAGCGAGGTCACCCACGACCTGCGCGCGTTCAAGGAGCGCTGCGACCTCATCGTCGCCAACCGCTGGAGCCCCGACCTCGACGACGTGGCGGCCAAGGTCTACACGCGGGATTTGTTCAGGAGGGACTAGGGGGCTTTCGAGCGAGCCCGCTGCGGGCGCTTCGGATATCACACCAAGCGTCAGACGCCTGGTGTGCCAGCCTTTTGCGCCAGGCGTCCAAGACGACCACCTCCGTCCCTAAGCGTGATTTGCGAGCCGTCTCAGTCGGTGAGCAAATCGACGAATTATCTTTGAAGAAGATTCGAGTCGAGTGACCATTTGCCACCAAGATATTGATTTTCCTCGTTGTCGAGTCCATAATCTCAAGTGAGCCCATTGCTTATAGCTTTGGACCTGGCCTGCCTCGGTGCCCCATATCCGGGGCTTTTTTGTGTCCTCGATTGAGCTTCGCCATCCTTCTGCTCTTTGCGGATTCTTTCGACCAGCTCGCCGGTTTTCTTCACTTTCGTAACATAGGTCTCGTCTGCAGGATAGGCCGAGCGGACAACGTAATGATCCTTAACGCAGCCGAGGACCACGATATAGTCAGCATCCTCGCCATTGACGATGATCTCGACTTTGTCGACGGTCTTGTTTTTGCGGACCTGACGATACACGTCCGCGTTCAGCTTGCCTGTAACGGCCGCTTTGAGAATGGGCAGTCGACGCACGCGTTCGACGTCGATATCCATGAGGGCGTTCAGGGGCGGTTTGCCGCGTCCGTGTTTGCAGGCAAGATGGAGGAACTCGTTCTCGCTGTCCATGCCTTCAATCGCGGTGCCGTCCCAAGCCGTCAGGTCGACGATCTCTTCGAAGTAATACTCCCGTGCGAGTTTTTCGACGGCAAACATGTCGTAGTCTCGTCTCATGAAGCAGGTGCTGAGGTCAAGGTGCCCCAGCTCATCTATGGACCAGCCCATTATTGCGCTCCGAAATTGAACACATTGAACTTACGGGCATTTGGTCCGGTTCTGTAATGGTCGATTGTACTGACCCCAAGCTTTTGCGCGATGTATGCGCAGAGATCTTCTTTGGCTTTGCTTCCGCTGAGTCCGTTCCATGTGTATCCGACCGCTCCTAGGATAAGGTCGGCAAGTTGGATGAGGTTGTTTTCTTTTGACTCGACTTCCTCGACGAATAGGACGCTTTGTCCGAACTTGAATGTGTTGATGAGGCAGCGGCGTAGAGTTGCGACTCTTTTGGGGTCATCAATTCTTCGATCGATGAAGATGCGGTGCTTGCAGCGCCTGTCTAGCCAATTGTTGAATACCTGGTAGTAGAGCTTTTGGAACTGGTCTTCGCTGTCTGCGAAGTTGGTGTGCTGCCTGCTAGAGACGACGCACCTGAATTTCAAGTCGGGATCGTCGAAGAACAAATCGACAAGGTCTCGGAAGAAGTCGTATTTGCTCGGGGACACCGTCTTCCAGCCGAATTCGCCCTGAACCCCGTGCTTTGCTCGCAGGCAGTCAATGGCGCGCACGATGTCGCGCTTCTTCTCGGTAGGGCAGGACACTCCGCCGATGACCATGTGCTCTTCGCTGGGGTTTGAGTTCACCCTGCTCTCGTCGCAGTAGACGTTGATGGTGTCGCTCATGTTCTCGCTTTCGCTCAAGATAATTTGCCCTGTTTATTATCTCACGATTGCGATAAAGATCCATGCTCAAGCCCTCTGCTCGAGGCGTCGGGCGTGCGTTAGGTTGTCGGCTGCGTACGGCGCACGAACTCCACGCCCATCTCCGCGTTGGCACCGTGGTGTCAAGGAATGCGCCGATCGCCGGAGTCCCCGACCTCGACGACGTGGCTGACGAAATCTACACATGGGACTTGTTCGGGAGGGGCTAGGAGGCTCTGGGCGCCGTTTCGCGCTTCGGACAGAGCGTTTCGCCCTGGAGGCATGCCTTCAGGGCGTCGGCAATGCGAAGCGCCCCGGAGCGGCCAGAGCTCCGAGGCGCTTTTCGTCGATGGGATGCTGCGGCCTTGAGGCTGCCATCAGCCATGGGTTTCTTCGGCGGTCGGCGTATACGATCTCGCTCAACGAGGTGCTGCGGTTGTGGGCATGAAGAAAGCGCCGGATATATGTGAAATACTCACCAATCGGGCGCTTTGCTGCCGTGATCATACCACCCTTTACCTGGTTTTCGCAGCCTAAAAAGCAGGACTCTTCGCGCATCTCCACCCCCCATCGCCGGTCTTGCGGGGAGAAAAAATGGCGGGGACTGTTCCTCGCCGATGGGTGGACCCGCCTCAGGCGCGCCCAGATAGCTTCTTATACCACATAGCGCGCATCTGCGCAACCGGCTGTGACGGGCCGATGCAAGCTCTCGTCCTCGGCGGCGTCGAGCTCGGCGTCGGTGATGCCGAGCTCCTCCATGACGTCGGCCATAGGCGTGCTGGGCCTTCCCGCGTTGGCCTCGAGGCGCTCGGCGGCCTTGAGCAGCAGCGCGTAGCTCTCCTCGGCCTCCGACATGCGCGCGTGCAGCGCCTTTACGATAGCAGATGGCGAAGATATAATGTGTATACCTAGGAGGTATGCATGATATTTGAATTCGATGAAAGCAAGAACGAGTCGAATATCGAGAAGCACAAGGTCAGCTTCGAGGAGGCCCAGGTGATCTGGGAGGACCCCGATCTCATGGTGGTCTCGGCGAGGAAGCGAGGCGAGAGGCGCCAGATGGCGATCGGGCGTGCCTACGCGGTCATGTTCAGCGTGGTGCACACGAAGCGAGGGGAAGCCGTCAGGATCATCTCGGCCCGCAGGTCGACGAAGAAGGAGGTGCAGCGTTATGAGCAGAACAGAAGCCGTCGATAGGCTCGAGGCCGCGTTCGACGCGGGCGAGGACATGGACGAGTTCTTCGACTTCGACAACCCCTCGTTCCCGAACCGGGAGCTGAAGCGCGTCAACGTCGACTTTCCGCAGTGGATGGTGGCCGGCCTCGATGCCGAGGCGTCCCGCTTGGGCATCAACAGGCAGGCCGTGATCAAGACGTGGATAGCCGAGAAGCTTGACGCCCGAGCTCTCGCTTAACGGCATCCCGCTCCTGCAACGGCAGGTCCCCGATGCGCGAAAACTCCTGTGTGTTGTTCGCGACGAGCTTCATGCCGAGGGACTTCCCCGTCGCGGTTGTCACGAGGACCTTACCTTGAGGCTCACTTCGCTGCGGCCGTTCTGGGACGTCCAGCCTTGCGCTCGTCGGTCAGGCGTGCTCTCACGCTCGCCTCGGTGACCCAGGTGTTGCGGCCATCCCGCCATCCGTCGAGGAGGCCGCTCGCCAGCATCGCGGTGACGCGCGGGCGCGTGACGCCGAGGGCGCGCGCCGCCTCGGCCGCGCTCATGCGCGGGATCTCGGACATGGCGGCGTCCACCGACACCACCACCGTCACGCCGCCGCGCTCGGGGGCGTTGCCGAACGACGCGGGCGGGAGGGCCTGCCCGCGCATGACGTGGTCGCGCACGGTCTCGCGCAGCCAGTCGGCCGCCGACTCGCAGGCGTCGGCCACGTCCTCGCCCTGGGTGGCTCCGTCGAGGCCGAACGGGGCCATGCACCACCCGGCCTCGCCCCGCCACATCTCGAACTCGTAGGTGTACTGCATATCGGAGTCCTTTCCGAGGGGTCGGCTACCCGATCCCCGCCTGCCTCTTGATCCTCTCGAACGTCTCGTCCTCGATCTCCCGGTGCCTCTTTACCAGGACGGTCACCTTTCCGTTGGTGAACTTCTCGTGCTTCGCGCCGCCCTTTGACCAGAAGCCGTTTTGCTCGAGGAGCCTCACCACGTCCCTCCGCTTGGTCATTTTCCCTCCTTGCCGGGACAACTGCATTGTAAACTGAGTTAACATAATCGGCAATATGTGCTAATCGGATTGACGTCTCCTCGTGGCGGATCAAGGGGGCGGTGTGGGGTTCTCGTTTGCGCGCGATCAAGGTGACCCGCTGTCCACCATGGAGTCGGCTGACCTGCGGGAGGATCTGGCTCGCCGTGATTGGCGCCCTGATCTCCTGGGCATTGCTAGGCACTAAGCTTGCAGCTGCTCGCGCAGGGCTCCTTGGAGGGTTTGCGAGAAGTTCACGCCGCGCTCTACGGCCAGCGAGTTCAGCCAGGCGGGCAGGGTAACCGTGCGGTTCACGGCCTTGTTCGACTGCGCGAGACGCACCGCGGGCATGTATACGTCGACGAGCGCGGTGTGCTCGCCCTCCTCGAGCTTGACGTCGGCGAGCGGTGTGGGGCTGGGGATGGGCATCCCGTCCTCCTCCATGCCGAAGAGCACGCAGCCGAGCAGCTCGCGCGCGGAGAGCAGCGCGTCACCGTCGTCGCTGCCGCTGGTCGCCACGTTCAGATCGGGGAATTCCACGGCGATCTCGCAGCCTTCCTCATAGGTGAACACAGCAGGAAAGAAGTAGCGGTCAACTTTTTTCATGATTGTCTCCTTCCGCCTGATATTCTGCGAATTGATTATAACAAATATGATCGTATGTGTTGAAGTGTGAGCTTCAGTTGGTCGCGGCGGCTCCTTTCCTTACGTACATGGCTAGGCGCGGGCGAAGGTGAGGGCGTAGAGGGTGCGCGCTCCCTGCTCGCGCAGGGCGTCGGCGGCGGCGTAGAGGGTGGCGCCGGTGGTGCACACGTCGTCGACGACGATGACGCGCTCGGGCAGGGTGGCGCCCGCCAGCACGGCGAAGCGACCCGCCATGTTCGCGTGGCGCTGCGCGCGCCCGAGACTGCGCTGGTCGGCGCTGCGCGGGCGGGTGAGGACGGGCGCGCACTCCAGGTCGAGCGGCGCGGCGAGACTGCGCGCGAGCTCTTCGGCGTGGTCGAACCCGCGTCGGCGCACGGCTGCGGCGGTGGCGGGGACGAAGGTGAGCGCGGTGCGCGCCGGGTCGGCCGTCCACTCGGGCGGCACGTAGCGCACCATGATCTCGGCCATCACCGCCGAAAGGCGCCTCTCGCCGCGGTCCTTGTAGGTGGTGACGATGCGCCGTGCGGCCTCGTCGAGCACAAGGGCGCTTGCGGCCTGGTCGAGCGGCATCCGCTCGCGCCCGCTGAGGGCGAGCAGGGCGTGGTTGCACTCGGTGCACTGCACGCGCCCGAACGGCGCGCCGCAGCGCGGGCAGGCGAGACACGCGTCGATGTAGGGCAGGCGCGCGGCGCACGCGCTGCAGAGAAGCTCGCCCGGCGCGTCGCATACGGCGCAGCGCGTCGGCCAGAGCGTCTCGGCGAGCACCTCGGATGCGAAGCTCAGGCAGCGGGCGGGGGATATGTCGCGCATGAGGGCGGCCATGCCTCCCAGCATAGGGACGCCGCCTGACGGGATCATCCCGCGAGTTCGGCGCGAGCCTGGCGGGATCGCCGCCTCGGTTTGGCGCGCATCCCTTCGCTGGGAAGCATCTTCGCCACCTCTTCCACATCGCGCCGTCGGCACGCCTTCGCTTTTTCCGCGCTTCGCGTGTCACCCTGCGCCCGCGCGCCACACCTGCCTGCCCGCCCCGCGCTTGCGCGGCGGGCGTCCTCCCTCTCGCTGGCGTATTTCTGCGGCGTGTCCGGCGAAAACAACCCGCCGCTTCTGCTACACTAGTAAATTGCTTCTTTCGAGTCTGTAGTTGCGGGAGCGCCTGCTCCTCAGTCCATGGCAGATGCGGTCGAAAGGATCCACGTAAGCCGCGCGGGCGTGCCCGGGCGGTGAGCATGGCGTATCCTAGGGGTAAGTCGCACCGCCCGTTCTACCTTCGCGGCATTCGGCTGCGGCGGGCGAGAGGGTTCTAAGCGCAAGCGGAAGCCCCGGTGCGCGAGTGTGGGGGCAAAGACTAGGTCAGTCGAAGGAAGCCTTGTTTGACAGGCTAAGTAAGAGAACCTCTTCTGAGGGCAAATGGAGGATGTTGTGGGAAAGCGTTTGCATGCCGTGGTCCTGTGCGCTGCGGCTTTCTGCATGATGCTGGTGCTCGCAGGCTGCTCGGGCGGCTCGACGTACCAGCCTGAGCTGAAGAGCGCCACGGTCACCACGCCGACCATCGGCCAGGCCGACACGCTGCGCGTGGGCGTGAACACCGAGAAGTCGCCTTTGGCCGGCATGGGCAGCGAGAAGATCATCGGCATCGACGTCGACATCGCGGCCGCGCTCGCCGACGAGCTGGGGCTCAAGCTCTCCATCGTCGACGTGGGGTCTGACCCCGAGGATGCGCTCGCGCAGGGCAAGGTCGACATCGTCATGGGCATCGACAACTCCGACGCGAGCAACTTCTGGCTGTCCGAGGAGTACCTGCCCACGGGCGTCGCCCTGTTCGCGCTCACCTCGAGCAACGCCGGCGTGCCTGACGCCGCTTCCAATCCTAAGATTGCCGCGCAGGTGTCCTCGAAGAGCGCGTGGGCCGTCTCCAACGAGTTCGGCGACGAGGCGCTCACCTCCACGACCAACCTTGCCGACGCCTTCGCGCAGCTTGAGGCCGGCAAGGTGAAGTACGTGGCGTCTGACGCGCTCATCGGGCTGTACGCCGCGCATCGCGCGGGGCTCGACACCACGGTGGTCGCGCTCATGGCGAAGCCGAGCGGGTACTGCGTGGGCGTGGCGAAGGACAACACCGCGCTGCAGACCACCGTCACCGACGCGCTCAAGACCCTTGTCGATCAGGGCGTGGTGAACGTGATCGAGATGAAGTGGCTCGGCCAGTCGCTCGACTTCTCGAGCACGCCGCTCACGGCGGGCGCCACGTCGGCGAAGGCGACGGATGACGGCGCCGAGGCGCCTGCGGGCGAAGGCGCCGAGGGCGCTGAGGGCGAGGCCCCAGCTGCCGAAGGCGAGGCTCCTGCCGCTGACGCCGCGCCTGCTGCCGACGCCGCACCCGCGGAGCCAGCTCCTGCGGCAGCCTAAGCGCGCAGAGCAGCATAGGAACGAAAGAGGGCCCGCGAACAGCCAGTTCGCGGGCCCTCGTGCTCATGCTATAGGGTAAAAGTCACGTTGTCGGCCAAAGTCAGCGAGAGGCCCGGAGGTGCTCGCAATTGGCGCGAAAGCGAGGCGAAGCGTACTTCGTACGCGAGCCCCGCTTGGAGCGACAAGGGCGGATGCCTCCGGCCCTCGCAGCGTCGGGTAGCTCCGCCGCTGCGTCAGCAACGGCGGAGCTACCCCTAGTTCAGGAAGTCCTCCAGGATCTCCTGCTCGGCTTCCTCCTCGGTGAGCCCGAGCGTCATGAGCTTCACGATCTGGTCGCCGGCGATCTTGCCGATGGCGGCCTCGTGCACCAGGAGCGCGTCCTTGCTGGCGGCCTCGATGCCGGGGATGGCCTTCACCTTCGCGTTGCCCATGATGATGGCGTCGCACTGCACGTGCCCGCGGCAGGCCGCCTCGCCGATCACGAGCGGGTTGAACACCTGCACGGAGTCGTCCTGGGCCACCGAGCGCGAGATCACCTGCACGCTCGAGTCGTCGCCCTTGAGCTCCACCTTCATGTTGGAGACGGCCGTCTGCTTGTCATGCGTGAGCAGCTTCTCCAGGAGCACGAGCTTCGCGCCCGCGGCCAGCTCGGCGTTGGTGTCGCGCACCGTGGAGGTGACGCCGCGCAGCTGCACCAGCTCCATCTCGCAGAAGGAGCCCTCCTCCTGGTACACGTTGGTGGTGGGGTTCAGGATGCGCTCGCCAGTTCCCTCGCCTTCGCCGTAGTGCTTCTCCACGTAGCTCACGTGGCTGTTCTTGCCGAGGTAGAAGCTGTGGATGCCGTCGTGCTCGGACGCCTCGTGGCTCGCGTTGTGGATGCCGCAGCCCGCCACGATCTTGACGTCGCAGTCCTCGCCGATGTAGAACGTGTTGTACACCACGTCCTTCAGGCCCGACTGCGTGACGATGACGGGGATGTAGATGGTCTCGCCCTTGGTGCCCGGCTTCACGCGGATGTCGATGCCGGGGTGGTCGGTCTTGGTGGAGATCTCCACGAACGCCGAGGACGACCGCTGGACGAGCTGGCCGTCCTTGCGGATGTTGAACGCGCCCTTCGGCATGCCGTGGAGGTTGGCTATCTCGGCGAGCAAGCTCTCGTCGATGGGGGAAAGGTCTACTGCCATGGGTCCGTCTCCTTTAGCACGTGGTGGGAATCTCGGTGAGGTGCAGCTCGGTGGGCTGCGTGAGCGGGCAGCCGTCGATGCCCTTGGCCGCGAAGCCGAGCTTCGGCAGAAGCTCGTCGGGCGTGCCGGTGTCGGCCACCTGGCCGTCGCGCAGGAGGATGATCTCGTCGGCGAGCTGGATGATGCGCTCCTGGTGCGAGATGATCACGATGGAGCGGCCGTCGCGCGCCGCGTGGATGTCGCGGAACGTCTCGGTGAGCCGGTCGAAGCTCCACAGGTCGATGCCGGCCTCGGGCTCGTCGTAGATGGCGAGCTGCGGGTCGCGGGCGAGGATGGTGGCGATCTCGATGCGCTTGACCTCGCCGCCCGAGAGCGACTTGTCCACCTCGCGCGTGAGGTAGCTCGCCGAGCACAGGCCCACCTTGGCGAGGAACTCGTTGCAGGCGAGCATGGGCAGCTTGCGCCCGGCGGCGATGTCGAGCAGCTTCTTCACCTTCATGCCCTTGAAGCGGGCGGGCTGCTGGAAGCCGTAGCCGATGCCGAGCTTGGCGCGCTCGGTGATGCCCAGGTCGGTGATGTCCTCGCCGTTGAACAGGATCTGGCCGCTCGTGGGGCGCTCGATGCCCATGATGAGCTTCGCGAGCGTGGACTTTCCGCCGCCGTTCGGGCCGGTGATCACGGTGAAGCGGTCGTCGCCGATGGTCAGCGACAGCCCGTCGATGATGCGTTTCGCGGCGCCCTCCTCGGCGGGCACCTCGAACACGAGGTCTCTCAGTTCGAGCATGGTCGGGTATACTCCATCTCTCCTCGCGCGAGGCTTTGGCTGCGGGAGGGAGCACGCGCCTTCCCGCACCTCGCAAGACGTGTTTTTCACTGACCCATTGTAGCCCCAATCGCGCAAAAGTCGACGGCAAACCCCCTGGGCGCAACGATATCCGACGCGGCTCCAAAGTAATGCCACAATTTCAGTAGCATTTAGGGAAGAGAAGGGGCAACGAAGGAGAGGGGGCACGGCGTGCCGGCGCACGCGAAATGAAGGCTGTCGACTGAGCTCGACACCTTATCGGTTGCAAAGGTGCGAGAAATGCACGATCTGATACCGCACATGGCCTCAAATCAGTCAAAAAAATAAGCCTGAGCTAACGTCGATCAGGTATTTCGCGAAGGCATTCCGTCATCTCAACGCGCTCGCTTCCTTGGATTGGTATCAGATCGTGCGTTTCTTGCACTTCGTCCAGCGAAAAGGCGTCGAGTTGACTGCGGACGGGACGAAAGGGGGAGCGGGTGGCGAAGGGGAGGTGCGCGGGTGGCAGGGCGGCTGGGCTTTCGGTGCGTTACCGCTTGGCGTCATGCGGGGAAAAGTTGGCAGCTGGGACAAGCCGCGCATGCGTGCGGGCTGAAATGCGGGTAGAATGGAGGGGAAACCAGCGCGCGGCGACGATGGGCGCCGCGCTTGCCATGCGATAATCCTGATGAGCTGAAAGGCTTGGGCCACCATGAACGATGTCTTTTCCGCTGCCGTTCGGCACGGCTTCGCCGTCACGTCAACCGACGAGCTGCCCGAGATCGAGGGCACCGCCTACGTCATGCGCCACGCCGCCAGCGGCGCGCAGCTGCTCTACCTGCGAAACGACGACGCGAACAAGGCGTTCTCCATCAGCTTCAAGACGCCCGCGGCCGACGACACGGGCGTGTTCCACATCCTCGAGCACTCGGTGCTGTGCGGGTCGCGCAAGTTCCCCGTGAAGGAGCCCTTCGTCAACCTGCTCAAGAGCTCGATGCAGACGTTTTTGAACGCCATGACCTTCCCCGACAAGACGATGTACCCGGTGGCCTCCACCAACGAGCGCGACCTGATGAACCTCATGGACGTGTACCTCGACGCGGTGTTCTACCCCGCCATCTACGAGAAGCGCGTCATCTTCGAGCAGGAGGGCTGGCACCTCGAGGCCGCCGACGGGGAGCTCTCCTACAACGGCGTGGTGTACAACGAGATGAAGGGCGCCCTGTCCGACCCCGACTCGGTGCTCTACGACGCGCTCTCGGCGGAGCTCTTCCCCGACACCACCTACCGCTTCGAGTCGGGCGGCACGCCGCGCGCCATCCCCGAGCTCACCTACGAGGCGTTCCTCGACAGCCATCGTCGCCACTACCGCCCCGACAACAGCTACCTCATGCTCTACGGCGACCTCGACCTCGAGGCGTTCCTCGCCTTCATCGACGAGGAGTACCTCGCCCCGCTCGCGGCCGAGGAGCGCGGGCCGCTGCGCGCCAACCCGCTTGAGGAGCAGGCGCCGGTGGTGAGCACGGGCGTGCGCAAGCTCATGTCCACGGCCCTCGAGAACGCCGGCGTGGCGCTCGGGTACGTGGCCGGGCGCGCGTCCGACCGCGAGCGCCTGATCGCGGTCGACATCCTGCTCGACGCCGTCATGGGCTCGAACGAGGCGCCCCTGAAGCGCGCGCTGCTCGACGCGGGGATCGCCGCCGACGCGGTGGCGTACCTCGCCGACGCGGTGCTGCAGCCCTTCGCCGTGATCCAGCTCAAAGGCGCGCGCCCCAAGGCCGCCGCGCGGTTCCGCGCCTGCGTCGAAGAGCGCGCGCGTGAGCTGGCTGACGGCGCGCTCGACCACGCGCTCATCGAGGCGGCGCTCTCGCACGCCGAGTTCGCGATGCGCGAGCGCAACTTCGGCTACGCCGACGGCGTGGTGCTCGCCATGTCGAGCATGGCGGGCTGGCTCTACGACAACAGCCTGGCCACGGCGTACCTGAGCTACGAGAGCGCCTTCGCCAGCCTGCGCGCGAAGATCGACGAGGGCTACTTCGAGCAGCTCCTGCGCGAGCTCGTGCTGGAGAACGCGCACTTCGCGGAGGTGGAGCTCGTGCCGTGCGAGCGCGACGAGGAGGCGGACGCCCGCGAGCGCCTCGCGCGCATCGCCGCGGGCTTCGGCCCCGACGACTTCGCCGCCGTCGGGCGCGCGGTGGCCGCCCTGCGCGCCGCGCAGGAGGCGCCCGACGCCCCCGAGGACGTGGCGAAGCTCCCGCAGCTGTCCGTGGCCGACATCGGCGAGGCGCCGGCCGAGGGCGCGTTCTGCCTGGAGGAGAGCGCGTCGGGCGCGTGCCTGCGCCACGACGTCCACACGCACGGCATCGCGTACGCCTACCGCTACTTCGACCTGGGCTGCCTTGCGTTCGAGGAGCTGCCCTACGCCACGGTGCTCGCCCTGGTGCTCGGGCGGCTCGGCACGCGGGAGCACACCGCCGCCGAGATCGACATGATGGCCCAGAGCAAGCTGGGGAACTTGAGCTTCTTCGCCGAGGTGCACGAGGACGCGCGCGACCGCAGCGCGTTCTTGCCGAAGTTCGTGGCGAGCTCGTCGGCTTTGGCGGAGAACGTCGAGCACATGGCGCTCATCGCCGACGAGGTCCTGCACGAGACGGACTTCAGCGACCACGAGAAGATCCGCGACATCCTCACGCAGAAGCGCGTGGGCATGGAGCAGGGCTTCGCGACGGCGGGGCACAGCGTGGCCATGGCGCGCGTGGCGTCGTACTACCTGCCCGCGGCGATCGTGCGCGAGCAGCTCGGCGGCGTGGACTTCTACCTGTTCCTGCGCGACCTGCTCGACCGCTTCGACGAGCGCGCCGACGCGCTCGAGCGGAAGCTGCGCGAGCTGGCAGGCCGCCTGACGGCGGGGGAGGGCTGCCTGCTGTCGTTCACGGGGACCGACGAGGACCTGCGCCGCTACCGGGCCGCCGGCGCCGCGCGGGGCGAGGGCGGGGTCGGCGTGCCCGCATGCGGCGACGACGCGCCGGAGGCCGCGAC